>NZ_JBSREC010000012.1:0-14167 GCF_055145805.1 Methanomicrobium sp.
CTGATAGTAAAATTTGAATGTCAGCCATCTTTGTTTTCAGTATTTTAGTATTTTCAAGTCATAAACTATAACGGCATTCATAGGGATGGACAGGCATCCCTGCATCAGGTGATTTTTATTTTAGAGGTCTGCTCCTTATGTATTGCCTCATGCTTTTGTTGGTTAGTTCCGGGAGGATAGGGAGCTGTTTATTTTTTTATTGATTCTATTAATTTTTCTCTCCCCCAACCATTAATACTGTAAGACCATTGAGTTGAATTTAACAAAAGATCCCAGTAAAATTTTTTGTTTTCAGATTTGGAAGTGTTATATTTCCTCCAATATTCATTTAGGTCATAAAGCGTCTCATTAGGAAGTGATTTAATTCTCTCTTCAAACAATTCAAGGAAGAATAAAGAACCAGAATCTGTTTCTTTTTTCTCAATAAGAATATAGTCTCTATAAGCAGGCTGATAGTTATTTATCAATTCATTCTGCATATCAGCAATTTTATCTTTTGATAAAAAATGAATTTTAATCTTTTCAATTATTGATTTTTCCTTTAATAATTCTAAAAGTGGCTCTGATGACATCAAATCATCTTTTTGTTTTTATAATCTTAAAATTATCTGCCAAGAAACTTTTAAATTTTTTTCTGGAACCGCCTGCCCTTTTTTATTTCAGACTATGATTGATTAGTTCCGGGAGGATAGGGAGCTGTGGTGTGAGATATTCCAGATAAATATTAAGTCAGCTTATAGCAAACAATTCATTGAACTTATTAATTTAAGTTCAGGGGATTGATCAAAAAATGACTTATAAATGTGGGGAAAAACCCGGAATTGGAACTTACACATGCACCAAATGCGGAGCGCAAAAAAGACTTGATGACAAAACTGATGTATTGCCACCTTGTTCAACATGCAACAATTGTGAGTTCAGAAAGTAATTTTAAAATCTTATTCTATTTTTTCTCTTAAGATAAACTCTCTAAAGTGAGATAATTTTTATCATGCCATTGCCTGCCCATTTTTTATTTCCTCATGCTTTTGTTGGTTTAGTTTCTAATCAGGAGATATAACAGCCCTTCGCAGGGATGGACGGGCATCTCTGTATCAGGCGGTGCATATTGAAATCATGTTGGCATTTTTGAGCTCAAATTCTTAATCCTTATGATGTTCTTTTGTATTATCGATTTTTTTTGATGTTTTGTTCCGGGGGATTGTGAGAAGGAAAGAATTAATCTCAATTAAATATATAAAAAAAACTGATTGACAAATGACGGGCAAAGAGGGTTTTTTGAAGAAAATAAATCGGGGAGTAAAGAATATCCATAATAATTATTCATTAAACAAACAGGCAAATAATGATAGTAAATATTTAAAAGAATCTATTTTAAGGCGTTTTGAAGTTAGGATGCTACAAAACTTATGTAAATATTACAAAATTGGAAAACCTAATAATGAAAAATACAATTTTGAAACAGGAAATTTTGTGAAGATAAGGCTGACCAAAATTGACTGGGTTGAATATTCTGCCCATAAACTGAGTCTTGAAGAAATTAAAAAATATGCAAAGAGTCATCAGATTAATATCCGGGATATCGAAGCTGAAGAAAAACAGATGGAAATTTCCAGAGAAAAAAATTATTTTGAAAAAAAGGAAGAGATCAACAAAACAATTCCAAAACAAAATAATGAATTCTTAGATGTCGGGGATCTGTTTGAGGATACTTCCTTCACTAATATTTTTGATGATTTGATATCTTCTATCCGAGATTTTAATCCTTTAAGAGTTTATAATGAGGAAAAATATTATCAGATTGAATTGACCGGGTGGCTGAAATCCCATTTTCCAAACTCTTTTATAGATATTGAGGTCCAAAAAGGATATTCAAGACCTGATATTATCGTTGATAATATTGCGATTGAAATAAAAGGCCCGACATCTTCAAAGGATCTTGAAACAATATTTGGAAAATGTCACAGGTATTTACAGGATTATCCTTATCTTATTGTTGTTCTTTTTACCGTTCAGGTGGCAGAAGACAGATATAATGACTGGGAATATGGCCTGAAACAGCATTTCCCTGAAGTTATTGTCTTAAGGAAATGAAAAGTAATCAGAATATACTTATTTTAGGGTTATCTGATTTTCTTAGTATGGAATAATATCTCAAAAAAATGAAAGCGCCCCCAACAGGACTCGAACCTGTGACATTCTGGTTAACAGCCAGACACTCTACCAACTGAGTTATGGAGGCTTGCGCAATTTACCATGTAAGTTGCCAATAGAGGTTTACTTCTAAGCTTTTAAAGATTCTTAAATTTGGTTGAGTTTCTTTTCTTCACAGACTCAAGTATTGCTATTAATGAATCGATTTCTTCATCCATATTGCTGACCAGATCAAGTGCTTTTTCGGTTGCAACCGCCCCTGATGGCGATGCTTTGATGTAACCCAGCTGCTCTAAAACCTTGAGTGAGTAGCGCACACGGTGGGAAGGAATGTTTAGGATCTCAGATAGTTTTAGAATTCCAATCGGCTGATTCTCTTCCACAACCTGAATCACTTCAAGATGTCTTCCGACAAGCTCTATCTCGGTTAAAAGTTTCTGAAGCACAATTATCTCTCCTTTGGCATGAAGGGCGCTTTAATCCCTTTATTTTATTTCTTATTTTTTTGGATGATATTCTGCATTTATTGATGTTATATGATATTCCTGATATTATATCTGCATCTGCCGGAAAGTCTGGTAAGTTAATATACCCGCAGACCCCGGTAAAATCATTGTCAGTTGCAATAATTTAAACCGTTTCCTTTTCTTTTTTTATCTCTATGATTCCGGTCTTCTTATCCTTTTTAGTCTTCCTGCTCGCTGAGCCATGCTTTATCATTCTTATAGTGCCTGATAAACAGCACAATTAAAACAACTGCAACAATTGCGCATATAGCTGATATCTGAAGACTATAGAATGGAATCAGGCCGAAAAATGCCAGAATTGAAAGTGCAGCGAGGAAAAATATCCCGTTTAGCATCATTGTCAGCTTGGCGAATTTCATCTTTAGTGTTCTTTCTGCTGATGCATTCATTATCCTAAAAATAGTACGTCAGTTGGTAAAATTACTTCTAATTATGAATCGAATAGTAAGGGTAAAGCATTATTATGAATTCCCTTGACAGGTCGACAGAAAATGCGGATGCGAAGGCATACGTTATGTTCGCATCTTCGGATAATCCTGATATGCGGTATCTTACGGGATTTTGCGTTAGTGATCCCGTTCTTTTTATAAGGCATCCGGAAAGATGCGGAACCCTCATCGTACCGCAGATGGAAAAGACGCGCGCATTATCAGAATCCGGGTGCAATGTGATGACACGCGGCGAAGCAGGTTATTTCGGCTACCTTGAAACAGAGCCGGATCATTATACCGCCCAGGCGAGAATGATTGCCGAACTGGCAGGCGGAAATGTGCTTGTGCCGCGTGACTTCCCTTTGATTCTGGCAAGAGAGCTTGAAAAATTCTGTAAGGTGAAAGTCGACAGGGGAACAGTTGAGCAGATTCGTTCTGTGAAAAAACCCGAAGAGATTAAGATCATCCGCCGCTGTCAGAAGGCAACAGATGAGGCGATGGATTTTGTCATATCAATGATCAAAAACGCAGACTCTGATAACGGGGAACTCTGTATCGGTGATATACCCTTAACATCAGATTACCTTCGTGGCGAGATGGAGTGTTTTCTCTTAAAAAAAGGGTTTGTTGCAAGGGATACAATAATCTCATGCGGCCCTGAGACTTCAATGCCTCACTGCACCGGAGGCGGCGTGATTTTAGAGAACGAGCCTGTCATAATTGATATATTTCCAAGTGATGTCAAAACCGGCTACTATGCTGATATGACACGGACTGTTGTCAGGGGAGAACCTTCCTCTGAGATCGGGGATATGTACAAAACAGTATATGAAGGCAAAGAACTTGCAAAAGATATGATTCGGTCAAAAGCAACCGGAAAATCTGTTCATAACGCTGTTCTGAAATTCTTTGATGATTCCGGATACAAAACCGAAACTGAAGGGTTTATTCACAGTCTTGGTCACGGTGTCGGTCTTGCAGTTCACGAGTCCCCATCCCTTTCACCTTCCGGGGGTGAACTGGAAAGCGGAAATATTGTAACGGTCGAACCAGGTCTGTATTATAAAAAAGCAGGCGGCGTAAGACTTGAGGATATAGGGCTTGTCGGGGAGAACGGATATGACTGTTTTACAAATTATAAAGAGGTGCTCAGGATATAATGGACGAAGATATACTTGAAAGCTACATGGCAGCAGGAGAACTTGCCAAAAAATTACGCGACAAAGCGGCTTCAAAGGTAAAACCGGGTGTTTTAATATTGGATCTCGTAGAGGAGACCGAAGCTGAAATAATATCCGAAGGCGGGGAGATTGCATTTCCCCTAAATATTTCACTAAATGATGCGGCAGCACACGACACCGCATCAAAAGGTGATATGCGGGAGTTTTCGGCAGGAGATGTGGTAAAGGTTGATCTCGGAGTTCACATGAACGGCTATGTCGCAGATACAGCGGTGACAGTTGACCTCGGAGAAAATCCTCTTCTGGTTGAAGCATCCAGAAGTGCTTTAAATGCCGCACTTGCCCTTGTAAAGCCCGGTATCAGAACAGGTGAGCTCGGTGCTGTAATACAGCATGAGATTGAAAGCCGGGGTTATCTCCCGGTCTCAAACTTAACCGGACATGGTCTCGGCCATTACCTCCTTCACGGAATCCCGACAATTCCAAGTGTTGCAATAAACGGCGGCACTTTGATCGAAGAAGGGATGACATTCGCAATAGAGCCTTTTGCAACAACAGGCAGTGGTCATGTGTCAGACGGACCTAGAGCGGAAATATTCAGTCAGATCTCAAAAAAACCGGTGAGACTCCCCAGTGCGAAAAAACTGCTGAGAGATATTGAGAAGAGAAAGACCCTGCCGTTTTCACGCAGATGGTACAGTGATAAAAATACCGACATAAACATTGTAAGATTATGCCAGCAGGGCATACTGAGGGGATATCCTGTTCTTCATGACATCCCCGGCTCTCTTGTTTCACAGGCAGAGCACACCGTAATTGTAACAGAAGACGGTTGTATAGTTACAACCGCCTGAAAACCGCCCGGTTGATATCAGAGATACCATTATCCCAACCGGAGAGATATATATTAAGTTGTACGCATGTCTTTAGAAACAGATTCTAAATCCTTAGAAACAATGGAATTTTTGCTGACCGTCGATATCCTGAATAAATATGAAAACCTGAATATGGATGATCTGCCGAAAAAGTTCAGAAAAATTTCAGACTCAAAGGGTTGTAATACAGATATAGAAAGGCCTGTTACCCTAAGTGAGAGTGTTGCAGACAGGGTTTTGGGAATGGAGGGAGTTTACCAGACCGTAAGCAAAAACCCGTTTGTGAAATATGATGATTTCGGAAAGAGATTTGGTATTTCAACACTTGATGCAGCGGCAGGATGGTTTTTCAGACAGGAATCGGCAGCAGAATTGATCGCTGCCAACCCTGTGCTGGCATATTATTATGAACAGGCAAACACGGGCAGTGTTTCATATGAATCCGCAAAGAATTCAATTGTAAGCTATACTGATTCAAAAGAATATCTTGAGTCCAGAGTTGATGAGATTGTAGGCACTGACGAGGAGCTTTTGGCTGCACGCGGACTTATCCTCATCAGTTCACCTGAAGAGGGTGAATACTCCCTTGATGATCTTGTATGCACACCCCGTCAGGAAGAAACCATAAGAAAAATAAATATAGCGCTTAAAAACCGCGATTATCTTCGTGATCACAGGATTTACGAACTTGGAAAACTTCTGTTTGTAGGCCCTCCCGGAACGGGAAAGACTTCTCTTGCGCTTGCAATGGCAAAAAAGCTGAAAATGCCTCTTTTAGAGGTGAGGCTTGCAATGGTCACATCCCAGTACCTTGGTGAGACCTCAAAGAACATTGACAGAATATTTGATCTTGCAATAAAACTCTCTCCCTGCATACTTTTCATAGATGAGTTTGACTTTGTTGCAAGAAGCAGGACGACAGAGGATAACGGGGCAATGAAGCGTGCTGTTAACATGCTCCTTAAAAATATAGATACAATCAGTTTTGTCAAAAACGGTGTTCTTCTGATAGGTGCCACAAACCATCCTTCTATGCTTGACGATGCCGCATGGAGGCGGTTTGATGATGTTGTGGAGTTCCCCCTTCCTGACTTTGAGATGAGGAAACAGATACTTCAAAAGATTACACAGGAGCTTGACTGCACCTGTGATTATGATGATCTCGCAGCCGAAACAGAGGGTTTTACCGGAGCGGATCTGCGTATTATGATAAAAGAGTCTGTCATCTCTGCTCTTATGCGTGAAAGCTTTGTAATGACAGAGTCCGACATACAGCAGGGTATGGGTATCGTTCGTGACAGGGATCTGATTCGTCAGAGCGTCTCAATATGAAGATAACAATACTTGGAACCGGAGATACCGTAGGTACTCCAAAGGTGGGATGCAGCTGTGATACCTGCACACTTGCAGTAAATGAAAAAAGAGAGAGACTCCGGACCTCATTTTTAATCGGGAATGAGGGCCGCAACATTCTGATAGATACATCGCCTGATCTGAGAAGACAGCTTTTAAAGAATGGTGCGCCTAAAATTGACGCTGTTTTGTGGACTCACGGACATTATGATCATATCGGCGGATACAACGAATTTTACAGGATTCAGAAATTTCCTCCTGCATATGCTGCAAAATGTGCAATGGATGATATTGAAAAATTCTTTCATTTCCTTAAATTTGAAAAGAACAGGTGTGAACCATATGAACCCTTTGAACTTTACGGGATAAAATTCACATTCCTTGAGGTTAATCATCCGCCAATGTATACCTGTGGAATTTTAATGGAGTGCGGCGGCAAAAAAATCGGATATACATCTGACACAAATGATAATCTGTCCCAAAAAACCAAAGATGCCTTAAAAGGCTGCGATATTCTCTTTCTGGATGCCCTGATGCCTCCTGATGTTCATATCGGAAAACACATGAATTATTCAGAAGCGCTCTCAATTGCAGAAAGTCTTGGTGCAAAGGAATTCCATCTGGTTCATATGAGTCATAACATTCCGTTTAACTGGGCACATACGGCAGTTGACGGGGCTGTATTTGATATATAACTCCGTTTACAAAAAATCGGCATTTCACCTGTTTTTCATGCAAGACCAATAATATTATACTTGTCTGAATGCCAAATGTATGGTTACCTATGGAGATAAAGATCATTGAGCTGACTGACGATATGGCAAAAATTGCTTTTGTCGGTGAAAGCCATACCTATATGAACGCATTAAAGGAAGAGATTCTTAAAAATCCCAATGTGGACGTTGCCCAGTATTACCATGAATATATCTTCACAGATCCGATTCTCGTTGTGAAAACAAAAAAGAAAAAAGACCCCGTTGATGTTATTAAAAAAGCTGCTGAAGCTCTTACAAAAGAGTGTGGAAAGCTCATTAAACAGGTTTCAAAAGCCTGATATTTTTTATTTTTTCCTTTGATCTATTATTATATCCTAAAAAAGCGCCTGAAAGATTATTTTCCGGCTGTCCTTTAAATGTTTACGGGGCACTATTGTGTTATATTCTAAGGTTTTTTTGTGATTTAAAAAAAGTATTGTGTATATTTTTATAACTTCTGCGTAAAGCCTATTGATCCGGCTACCCTTGTAATTTTAACCCTCACATTCTGGCCCGGTTTTGTACCTGCCACATATATTGTATATTTTCCGACCTTTGCAACACCGTCACCACGCTTAGAGAGGAACTGAATCTCGACATTCATCTCGGCCCCCTCTTCGATCTGATTGGCAATCATTGCCTTGGCCTTTCTCTTTCTGACAGGTCTGTGACCGCCGCATGCATCACATCTGAGGGTGTTGATTCTTCCCTCTTTGACCAGTCTTGTATCAGGTTTTCCACATTCGGAACATATGACGTAATCTTCAGTGTACTTGTCAATTAAGGCCGCTATCTGTGTTTTATCAAACTTTCCGTTAAATATTGCTCTGTTTCCGTCGATTTTTCCTGCAGTACCAAGTTCTCCGAGGAAATATTTCATTATGTGATCCTGATCTCTTCTGAGAACGGATACTATTTCTGAAAAGTTTTCAAGAACTGTTGTCTTTCCCTCGATGTAAACTCTGGCGTCCGGCACTGAAAAACGGCCTTCATCACCCGACTTTTCGGTGATATTGGTATATGCCTCCTTTAAAAGAGATTCATATGGGTCAGTCATGATATACTTATATGCATCCACCGGTATTAATTATGCTTTTTTTAGCATAATGTTTTGAAAATTTCCCCTGATTTTTTTCAGGTATGGATTATGATAATTAAAATTCCAATAATTATTTCCCTGGTCAAAAGAGCAAAATCTGACTTTATGATAAAAAGGAACAGTTATTTCTGATAACCATAATCTGTTATATTAAAAAGAGCAGGTGTCATTATCAGGAAAAAATCCTGCGGCCTGCAATCAATATCGCGGTGAAAGAAAATTGTCTTTGGATAAAGCATATTTAAAAAAACAGGGGAGAAAAAAATTAAGCCCTTTAGGGAGTTACATTATTTTCGGGGTACTGATATTTACAATATTTATCTCCGAGATTGCCCTCTATCTTTTTAGTGATGGCATTACATTGTTTATCTCTCATATTTTCTTTTTCCCGCTCTTCTTTATGGTTTACAAATACCCTGAAAACGGTTTAAAAATTTCATTATCTCTGGGAATATTATACCTTGCAGTGGTATTTTTCTTTTCATATCCCAAAATATATGATTTGGAGACAGGGATTCTTTTCTTTTTTGCTTTTATTGCTATAGGTACCGGATTAACTGTTCTTACAGAAGATCTTAATTCAAGTAAATCAAAACTCCGTGAATTCAAGAAAAATTACAAGAACCTTTTTGAAAATACGAATGATTCGGTATTCGTTCATAATCTGGCTGGTGAAATTCTCATATGCAACAAAAATGCAAAAGAGTTGTTCGGTCTTTATGGGGTGTGCCATAAGGGTATGACGCTTGGCGATCTAACTCCGGTATTTGGCACATCTGTCTTTGAGGATTCAGGAGAATTAGTAATTAAAACCGGGCGGGCAAACTTTGAGACTTCTGTTACAGTACCTGGTGGTAAAAAAAGGTATTTTGATGTAAATTTGAGGATAACAGACTCCGAAGAGGGTTATGTGCATGTATTCCTTAGAGATATAACAGAGAAAAAAGAGGCTTTAATTTACCTTGAAGAGAGTGAAAACCGCTTTCGTGTTCTTACAAATCAGATCCCCGAGATGATATTCGAACTTGACAATGAGGGCTCTATAACATTTGCAACTCGTTATTCGCTCAATATGTTTGGATATGAGCCGGATGAACTTATTTCCGGCATGAAACTCTGGGATATTTTAGCAGATTCTGAAAATGAGAGAGCAAAACATAATTATGAATGGTTTTTAACAGGTCATATTGTAGGTGCTACTGAGTATATCGGGAAAAGAAAGGACGGCTCTTTTTTTCAGGTAATGATGAGTCTGAGCTATATATTCGCAGACTCTGAAATAAAGGGACTTCGTGGCATTGCAGTTGATATCAGCCAGAGGAAAGAGATGGAGACTGCTCTAAAAAACAGTGAGAAAAATTATCGTAGTCTCTTTGAAAATTCAAACGATGCTGTCATAGTCTTTTCCAAGAACGGCAAAATAATCGATGTTAATGAACGTTTTATATCTTTGGTGGGATCCAACCGCGATGACGTCCTTTCACGGATCATTTATGATTTCTATCCTGTTTCTTCCCTTGATTCTATAAAATCAAGATTGTCTGAGATAGAAAATAAGAGCAATCTTTTTTTTGAGACTGAAATGCTTAAAAAAGACGGCAGCAGTGTTATTGTTGATGTGAGTGCAAGTCTGGTTTCTGGTGAAAAAGGGATAATTCAGTCTGTTGTCAGGGATATTACTGAAAAGAAAAAGGCTCAGGAAGCACTTATTGAAAGTGAGAAAAGGTTTAGAAATCTAACCGATCTCCTGCCCCAGATAGTCTTTGAGCTTGACAAAGAGGGTTTTATAACTTTTGCCAATAAAAATGCATTTGAATCTTTCGGGATTGAAAAGGAAGAATTTCTGAATGGTATAAACTTCGTGGATGTTATTGTTTCTGAAGACCGGGAGAGGGCAAGAGAGAGTTTTTCATGGATGCTTACCGGGATGAACTCTCAAAGGGCGTATGAGTATACTGCGCAGAGGTCTGACGGAACAAAATTCCCTATACTTATTTATGTGAGCCTTATTGAAAAGGCAGGTGAAATTCTGGGTGCAAGAGGTATAGGAATTGATATTTCAGGCAGAAAAAAGATGGAAGAAGCTCTCCTTGTAAGTGAGGAGAGGCTGAATCTTGCAATTCAGGGTGCCGGTGTCTGTGTATGGGACTGGGATATGGACGATGACCAGATGTATTTTGCAGGAAATTACAGGGAGATGTTTGGTTATCCCCTGGTTGATAAGGATGACAACCATTCTGACTGGAGAGAGATTCTTCAGGTCCAGTTCTTCTCTGATGTCATGGAATTCTTCACCGATGTAATTGATGTCGAGGAGAAAGGTTTTGATCCTGAAAGTCATCATTTTGAATCCGAATATCATATGAAGTGCAAAAACGGCACGTACAAATGGATAAATGTGATAGGAAAAATTGCGGAATGGGATTGTGAGGGGATTCCTTTAAGAATTGTTGGTATTATGCAGGATATTACCCAGATTAAGCAGTACCAGGATGCAATATACGAAGCTAACCGGAAATTAAACCTTCTTTCAAGTATAACGAGGCATGATATCCTCAATCAGATAGCAGGCATAAACGGGTTTACAGATCTTATGTTTAAGAAAGTGGCGGGAAATGAGGAGTTAATACACCACCTTGAACGCATAAAGCAGGCATCCGGAAATATTAAAGAGCAGATCACTTTTACAAGGGATTATCACAATGTCGGTGTTGAAAGTCCGCACTGGCAGAGGGTTGATGAAATTGCCATGAAGATGAAGGCAAAGGCCAAAAATATGGGTGTTTCATTCAATGTCAACTGCGGACCACTTGAGGTATATGCAGATCCTATGCTTGAAAAAATATTCTTCAATCTTATCGACAACGCAGATCGTCACGGAAAAACTGTGACCACTATTGATCTCTCTTTTAAAAAGGCAGCGGAAAAGGGTGTTGTTGTAATTCAGGACAATGGTGTGGGTGTCCCTGAAAACTTAAAAAGCAGAATCTTTGATCATGGTTTTGGAAGCAACACAGGGCTCGGACTTTTCCTGACAAAGGAGATCTTAAGCATCACAGGTCTTATTATCGCTGAAACCGGTATTCCCGGTGAGGGTGCAAGGTTTGAGATAACAATCCCGCCTGAAAACTACAGATTCGCAAAGGATGATTCTGAGTAGATATTTATGATATAACTGATAAAATCTGTAATATAAGGGAGATGTGGAAGATTTGGGAGAAATAAAAATTCTGGTGGTGGAGGATGACGAAATCCTTGCTGATCTTATCCAGTGGCGGTTAAAGGAGATGGGATACAAAAATTATCACATCGCAGGTACAGGAGAAGAAGGTGTTGAAGTTGCGGAAAGCTACTGTCCCGACCTGATATTAATGGACATAACTCTTCCCGGGGAATTTGACGGGATAGAGGCTGTTGAAAAGATCAGGGCTAAAAACGTGGATATTCCTGTCATATATCTAAGCTCACATATGGAGGATGAGATAATCGGACGTGCGATAAAGACAAAACCCTCGGGATACATCGCAAAGCCTTTTGAGGACTTTGAACTTAATATGGCTATAAAAATAGCTCTAAATCAATAACAATCAATTTTTTTCAACCCTGTTTCCTGCCGGGCTGTGCCCTTTATTTTTTGTGCTCTGAAAAAAATGTTTGGGCATCTATTATCTGTTCATAAAGACACATATTTTACCAATTATGCTGTGTTCCCGCGATATCGAATATATTGAAAAGGAAATAGGAAGATCTCTTTCTGATCTGGAAATGGCGTGTTTTGAAAACCTCTGGAGTGAACATTGTTCATACCGTTCCACAAAACCGCTCCTGCGCACCCTCCCGACCACAGGTGAAAATGTTCTGCTCGGGCCCGGAGATGATGCCGCCATTGTCAAATTTTCCGATGACATTGCAATTGCAATAGGAATGGAGTCTCACAATCACCCGAGCTATGTTGACCCATATGATGGTGCGGCAACAGGTGTCGGAGGAATTGTAAGGGATATAATATCAATGGGCTCAAGGCCTGTTGCACTGATGGATCCTTTATATTTCGGCGATCTTGAAGGCGAGAAGAACCGCTATCTTTTCGAGCATGTTGTGAGTGGAATAGGGGATTACGGAAACTGTATAGGAGTTCCGATTGTAAGGGGTGAACTTACATTCGACGACAACTACAGCGGCAATCCGCTTGTAAACGTTGTCTGTGTGGGTGTTGTTCATCCTGACAAATATCTTACCGCACGGGTCAAGAGTCCTAAAAACCGTCTCATTCTGTATGGTTCATCAACAGGAAGAGACGGTCTCGGGGGAGCATCCTTTGCATCACGTGATCTCTCCGAGGATTCAGAAGCAGAGGACAGGCCTGCTGTTCAGGTGGGTGATCCGTTTACAGAAAAGCTTCTTATCGAGGCTACACTGGAGCTTGCAGAAACAGGAAAGATTCTTTCATGCAGGGATCTCGGTGCCGCAGGTCTTGCCGGCGCATCATCAGAGATGTCGGGTGATTTCGGTGCAAGGATTGCGGCTGACAAGGTTCATCTCCGTGAAGAGGGGATGAATGAGGTTGAGATAATGCTCGCCGAATCCCAGGAGAGGATGCTTGTTGAGGTGGCGCCTGATGATCTCAAAGAGATCTGTTCAATAATTGAGAAGTATGATCTCAGATGGAGTGATATCGGTGAGGTCACAGAAGAGAAGCGGTATGTAATTACCTTCCACGGCCAGGTTGTATGTGACCTCCCTGTAGATCTTCTGGTCGGGGGAGCACCCGAGGAGGAATGGGACGGAGTTTCATATTCAGCTGAACAACCGTTTATTAAACCTGGAGAGGACTTAAAGACCCTCTGCAATATGATTCTTGTTCATCCCGATGTTGCTTCAAAGGAATGGGTCAAAAGACAGTATGATCACGATGTTCAGCTGAGGACAGTATCAACAGAAGGGGGCGCAGGCGTGATTCGCCTTGGTGATGCGGCACTTCATCTATCCTGCGGGTGCAGTCCGAGACAGATTGTATTAAAGCCTTATGAGGGCTGTGCAAATGCGGTCTATGAGAATGCCGCAAATCTCGCTGCAATGGGTGCAGAGCCTCTTTGCATCGTCAACTGCCTTAATTTTGCAAGTCCTGTTCATGAGACTATATTCTGGCAGATAAAGGAATGTGTACGCGGAATGGGCGATATGTGCAGAGAGCTTGATGTGCCTGTAGTCGGCGGCAATGTATCTCTTTACAATGAATCCGATGAGTTTGACACCCGGATTCTTCCGACACCCTGTATAGGGATGGCCGGAAAGGGGCCGCTGAGGACTTTTAAAAAGCCAAAAACAGGAATGAAACTTGGAATAATCGGCACTACAAGGCCGGAGTTTGGAGGCTCCATGCTTGATCTCCTGACAGGATGCGGCGGAAATGCTCCGGGGATACCTGACACATCTGTCCTTGAGACTGTAAGGAAGCTTGTAAACTCAGAAGCAGTATATTCCGCAATCGATATATCAAAAGGCGGGCTGATAGGTGCTCTTTCTTCGTTTGCACCTGCATGTGATATTAAAATTAAAGGATGTGCATTTGATGAACTTTTCTCTGAGTCATACGGCCGCTTTTTGATTGCATATGAGGATGAAAATAAACTTTCAGGAGTTGATTTCAGGCATCTTGGTGTTGCAGGCGGCAGTTCACTTCTTATTCATACAGATGACGGCGATGTTGAGATAACAAAAGCGGAGCTGGACGAATGGCTCTCATCAACAACAAGACTGATGAAATTTTAATCTGCTGTTGCGGTTAAATT
>NZ_JBSREC010000013.1:0-6449 GCF_055145805.1 Methanomicrobium sp.
GTGTGCTCTTCCGATCTACACTTTTAACTCCTCAGGGAGTTGATACCTGGCATAATGAGTGGGCTTTTTTTACCAGGGCAAATACGGCAGTTAACTACAACTATATTATTGGCCGGATAACACCAGACACCTGGTCAGTTTCAGGAAATAATGATCAATATTATGCTCCACAGGAGAGGGAGATTTACCTGAATAATAACCGGCAGGATGCTATAGAGGTTGTTGTGAACTACGATCATTATACCGAATACCCTGTTGGAAAAGTAAAATTATTCCCGGCCATCTATGACGATCACTCGGATATCATAGACCTGAGTAACTATGAAGATTCAGGAGCAGGTATTATCGAACTGAATCCTGCTACATTCCCCCATTCATATGGCTATCATGTTGAGATTTATAATGGTAAATACTACATAACTTTCGAAGACATGAATACATTACAATGGTTTGATCAGTATATATACAACGATCAGGACAACCCAAGCACAACTTTCACAGAATTCAGTGGATCTTCTGAATTTTTCCAGCATACAAGTCCAATAACAGACTCTTTCTACGAAGTTACTGCGCCGGTAATTGACGAATGGATCCGTGAATCAGGCGGCACATGGAGAAAACCAAGCCAGGTCTGGACATTTGAAACCCAGACAGCAAATGAGAATTTTGTTCACATTAACTGGTTCTGGGGTGGTTCGAATAACCAGGAACTTATCACTGAATCATATGTATGGTCAGAATGGGCCTGATCACCCTTTTTTTAAAAGATTCAGGATCGCACATGTTGATGATGATATTTCACTGGTAACCGCAACCGGATTGTATCGAGCATTAAAACCATAAAATAAAAAGCCATAGTTAAAAAAGGGTGTATTCTACAGATGACATTATCAAAAATCAGGAATAAACTTCCAGCCCTCCTTGCAGGTCTGATAATAGTCGTAATTGCCGGAAGTTTTCTTCTTTTCAATATGATTCTTCTGCCTGGAAACAATCCGGCGACTCAATCCGCCGATCTCCCGGAAAAGCCCGTTTCATCGATAAAATCCCAACAGGTTTATTATTGTACTATTCAGGAAGTAGATCCGGATTATGTGACAAATGAAACCATTGTTCATTTGACCGATGACACTCTTATCAATTTTCCTCAATTTGAAACGGGCGTAAAAAAATGTCTGAATAGTTCCGGGAAATGGTATAATGGTCGCAGATTTGTTTACGACTTCAAAGAATCGGAGCCGCAGATTACAGCTTTCCGTAATTTATCGTGCAAAAGCAGCAACGATCCTGAATGCAATCCCTTAGAATCGCCGGTCCTGTACGAATATGAAGGACGATATCTTGCAATAGGATGCCTTCCGGAATTTGGGACCCGGTAAAAGGGGATCGGGCATTCTATTCACCCAAGCTTCTCCCAGATCTTTACGTATGCAATGCCCATAAGCGGATATCCGATTATCCCGCTGAGGACGGCGGAGATGTAGAATCCGGCCGGGTAGTCCATCGAGGAGTAGAGCAGGATGAACTCGGGGATCACGAGAACAGGAATAGGATCGTACCGAATACGACGCCCCGGTGGCAGGAAGACTCCCCTTTTATCGAATCTTTGACGATGTCGAATACTATTCCGGCAGTCAGGGCAAGGACGAACGGATAGAGGAAGTAGAGTGCCATTATGGGATCGTCGAAAGATCTCATTCCGCCGAGATCTATGAACGAATAAGGTGCAATAAGCGTCGCGATGAAGTCCGCAGCGAATGTCACGACCAGCAGGACAACCCCGCATACAATCGCTGAAATTATGATGTTCTTCCAGTTAAGGTTCATAAAAGAGGATTCGCCCGATTGTAGTTAATCGTTGTGGCGGGAAATCAATCGATGTATCGACGTTTCGATTAAAAATAAGAGAATCTTTCCTCTTTCTATGAAATGTCTTACCATGAATCATAATCCAGAAATGACGAATTTTGTCACATAAAATGTATTTAAGATCGAATGAAAAGTCATCAGTAAACATCAAAAAGGTGTTGCGGGGGCCCGCCGGAATCTTCCAGGAACGACCGGACCCCGCTGCATGCCCGGGGGCATAAATCAAATTTGGGCCTGAAGATACATGAAGGCTTCGACGATCCCGTCTCCGGGGGCATGAAAAAGTAAGGAGACCAAGAAATGAAAGAAAAGAAAGTATTGCGGGCGTTGAGCCTGCTTTTGGTAGTTGCGCTCGCCGGGGCGATGTTTGTTCCGGTTGTTAGTGCGGAAGAAGAACAAACAGATATTTCTTCAGAAAGTATCTCTGAAAGACTTGTAATAACCCCTATTTTTGATGATCAGGAAATTCGGATCAAAGCTCCTCTTGACGAATCAGAGATAGTATCTTTTATTTTTTCAGAAAAATGGCTGATGACAAATAATGATAACAAAGATTCCGAGTTCATAAAGGTGACTGTTCCTATCAGCTCAGTTAAATCTCAAAAATATAATTCAAATGGAGTTTCTGATTTGAGATCAATAGGTACTGTGGAGAATAATGATCGAGTTGTTCTTTTGCAGATACCTAAATCCATTTTGAAATATGGGTGCCAAAAATCTGATCAGACAATTACTCTGGATTATCCTGATTACTGTTTTTCATATTTCTCAGGTATCGAAGAATTAGTAAACGAAGTTGATAAACGGAAATATGAAAGAGATACCGGACAAAATGAACAAATCAAGTTAAATTCAGAGGCCAAACCAATTTCTCAATCAAAATCGTCAGTTCTTTATGCAGAATGGGCATGCTACAATACAAACTGGTTCCAATATCCAAAGGCTCTCAGAGGGGATATGGATCCACAGACTTTTTCATATCAGGGAATGCCGCCCCTTTCCGTATTATATCATGAGCGTGAGATTTACCTTGATAGGCATGGAGATACAATTGAACTTCTTCTCTGGTATAGACCAAGTGGAGATATTTATTTATCAGCTCCTCTTTATGATGAACACGAATTAAACTGGGGATCAGGTGGCGTTCCTTCTGAATATTGGATCGATGCATCATCAAAAAATAGATTCTATTATGAATTTTATGTTGGAGATAATGGACAATACAACGTAAATTTCCTTAATACTGGTACAGGAATATGGTATGATTATACCTATAATGATGCAGACAATCCATCATCATATATAAAAGGACTTACAGGGTCTTCTGAATTAACAGTAGACAGCTCAGTCACAGATTCGTTCCTTATTACAACTGAAAATATGAGAGATTATGGTGTGAAAGATTCAGTTGACGGAAGTTGGATAAAACCTTCTTCACGCTTTTCATGGGATAAGTATAAATTTAAAAACAGTGGGTTATACGTGTTTATGAATTCATGGATAAGTGGAGGCAATATTTACACATACCATGAGGCTTGTGATACAAACACTTAAACATTTATAATCTTTTTTTTGAGGAGAGGACGATGTATGTGTCATAAAAACTTATTATGCAAAGCATTTGTAGTAATTTTCTTTATAAATTGCATTATTTATGGGGTTTCAGCAGAGCCTTATGTTGAACTTTTTATTACTCCTGCTTCACAGGAATCCTATACAGCCGGAATTCCTGTATATTCATACGGGGAAGAGATTATGATGAACATCACTCTTACAAATAAGGGTCCAGGGCCGGTAACAATTATGGGGTTACCCCCTTTGATTGGAATCAGCCACAAAGGAGAACCCGATTTTCTTAAATATCAACGTTCAGATATTGCTAAGGTTCTTAATGAGAATGAGTCATGTGATACTCTTTTAATATGGGACCAGAAGGATGAAGCTGAAATTCAGGTCGAACCGGGGGAGTATACCATAGGTGTTTACTACCTCTATTCTCCGGGGGATAGTGGAGGTATCTGGGATTTATCTAATATACGCCGGATGACACGAACAAGAGATATCCTTATCAATCCCCGGCAGGGTACTTTACAGGCCGATTTAATTTTCAATGATGTAAAACAGGATAAAGAAGTGACTGTTACTCTTTTATCTCTGGATTGTAATACGACAAAAGGAGTTGTGGCATTTGATGTAGAAATTCCTGAAAAAAGTGTAGATTCAACTCCAAGGCCTGAAGGACTGGTGCCCTGCGATGTAAACGCCTACCCGGTTGGTTACTATAGTATCGATGAAGGAGAACAGAAAAATTTCCTTGACACCTATTGGATCTGCGACACCGGGTCCACACAAGTGCACCGGATATACATGGTCTTTGAACCGGTTCCTGCAGATGCTAAAACAATAAACATCCGGATCACGCAAATCGGCAATCACGAAGGAACATGGGATTTTCATATCGACCTTAAACCACAGAAGCAGCAATCCCCGGGTTTTGATTTTTCATTGGCTGTCTTTACCATCGGGGTTGTATTGGTTAATATCTTCAGAAAAAGAGATTAGAATCATATGGTAAAAAAAGAAAGATACAGAGCGATATTTTGGCTAATGGTTTTAATCGCGTTAATTGCTGGTATAATGCTTGCATCAGAGATAATTGGTAATATGATAGAACAGGCGTATATCGCCGGTTACTGCCCCTAAAAATCAGGAGAGAAAATATCCGGTGTCAAAAAAAATGAGATGCCCTTTGAACGTGACGAATTTTGGCACAGAAGAGGTATTTAAGATCGAATGAAAAGTCATCAGTAAACATCAAAAAGGTGTTGCAGAGGCCCGCCGGAAACTTCCCGAAACGACCGGACCCCGCTGCATGCCCGGGGGCAAACTGTAATTAGGGTTTTAAATTACTTGAAACCTTTGACGATCCTGTCTCCGGGGGCATGAAAAAGTAAGGAGACCAAGAAATGAAAGCAAAGAAAGTATTGCGGGCGTTGAGCCTGCTTTTGGTAGTTGCGCTCGCCGGGGCGATGTTTGTTCCGGTTGTTAGTGCTGAGGAAGAAATAAAAACTTTTGGTGATATTGTTGATGAAAATACTATGGTTTATGAGAATGATAGTACATTGTAAAGGTATCTAATCGATCAATATCAATTTTTTGAAAGGGGGCCAATAATGACACTCAAATGGATTGCATATATATTCATTCTAACATTAATTTTCACTTCAGGTTGCAGTGAAAAGAAGGATTTTGGATCTCTTCAGTCTCCGGAGGAGACATCGCTTTCCGCACCTTTGATTACTGAACAGGTTCTTGAAATCTATGAGCCTTTTCAGAATTTTAACGCAATGGTGACGTTAAAGAATGAATTTGGCGAGATAAACGAACAGGTTTTCTATCAGCCCCCAAAATACAGGATTGAATATTTATCCCCTTCTAAGAAGAATGGAGACATCGTTGTATTTGACGGCGATATAAAATGGCATTATGTGAATGCTACCAATGAAGCCCTCTGGATTTCTGCCGAATATGTAAATTTTACTTTTCCTGAAGAGTATTCGGCAGTTGGAATAGACTATCTCGAATTGATTATTGACATGCTGACTGATTATGAATGGACATTGAACGGAACGAGTTCAGAGAATGGAGATATTTTCTATATCATTGAATATACTGATTTAACTCCCATTACAGATGCACCGTATCCAGTTTCTTATCAAATATATTCCGTTCGTGTCTGGATAGAGAAAGATACCTGGATTATAAAAAAGGCGGAGTCTTTTAGTAAAAGTGGTAAAATTATTCTTAGTGCGGATTATTTGGATGTTGCCATAAACGATGAGATTCAAAAAGAAACATTTGTGTTCCATACTCCAAAAGGAGCGGAGATTAAACCCATGGCAACAGTGGCAATAACACCTCCCCATGAAAAAATAGTGACGTGATGATCATGATACAAATTTTATGAAACGCGGACTGGCTTTAATCCCGGTAGTTTTTTTCTGGTTTCCTGTTTTATTACCCTGCTCCTGATATTTCCGTCCAGCGGCTTATCACTGTGGGCGATAATACTGGTTTCGGCCGGTGCAGTTTCGTTTGCAGGTGCCTTCCTCCTTTTGCAACGGACAGTTCCCAAAACGATCGAACGCTTTTTTGTATTCCCCTTGTTATTGGACCTTGCTGCTATAATTGCCGGGGGATTATACGGACTCTTTATTCAGAAGGCATTTCCTTCTGGTCTGACCGGAGAGATCTGGGCAACCACGCTTCTACTCCTTGCACCCTGCTCAGTCGCGATCTTTATCTTTATACCGGTTGAAAACCGGGTCCGCCGTGTATCGATCTGGCTGGCAGCATTTATCAGTGCATATTCAGTCCTTACAATCATATTCCTCTTCTACGGTGGCTTCTATCCCATGCTCGCGCTGGTATATTTATACTGGCTGATCGGGATGCCGGCAACCGGCATATGCTATCCCGCATGTGCAGTCTTTAACGAAGAAAAAAGATCGAAGCCAAAGGCTCTCCGTGGAGATCTGATTAATTAACGAAATTCTTTGAAAAGAAAAAAAGATTTAGCC
>NZ_JBSREC010000014.1:0-15290 GCF_055145805.1 Methanomicrobium sp.
AAAAATTGAATACTGTCCTCTGTGCGGCCAGCCAATCTGTCCCGACTGCGGTTCACACGATGTATCCCAGGTCTCAAGAGTGACAGGATATCTTGCCGATGTTGCCGGATGGAACCAGGGCAAACAGCAGGAATTAAAAGATCGTGCACACTACAACGTAGCATGAGATATAACATCCGCAAAAATACTCTTTTTATCAGGGGCTCATTTAAAGCCGCCAGCACAGGCATAAAAGGCGGAATTTCAGATATTACAACAGTTCTGAATCATACCGTACCCCGCAGTTTCAGTCATGAAAATCCGGGAGAGTATCTTGGAAATCTCATAAAAGAAGAGGGTTATGACGATGATTTTTTCGGCATGTTAACTGCCGTTAAAATTAAAAATCTCTGTGTCCTCTCATATGATTATATAACAGTCTTTATCACAGCCGGTGTCTCAAACCCGAATCCAAAAGGTCCCAATACTATCAATATAATCATTCATTCAAGAGAAACCCTTTCAGACGGCGCCCTTCTTGAAATGATAATAACCGCAACAGAGGCCAAGGCAGAAGCCCTTCGTTCTATGGGTTACGACTTTACAGGAACCACAACCGACGAAGTCGCTGTCCTTTTTGACAGAGAAGATGCACAAAGGGAAAATGAAACAGTGCATGAATATGCAGGAACTCTGACTGATGCAGGCAGTAAAGTCTATGCCTGCGTAAAAAACGGTGTTCCCGAGGCAATAAAACGTCATGAAGAAATAATCCCTGTAAAAGAGCCGTCATTTTTTATATTTACCACAAAGGACGGAGTTAAAATGAATCTGTGGGAGAAGAAAGGCTGTCCCTACTATCCCTGCCATTTCAAAGGGCAGAACTGCGACCTTTGTTACTGTCCTTTCTACCCGTGCCTCGATGAAACCCTTGGTGACAGGGTTATGACATCATCAGGAAAAGAGGTCTGGTCATGCAAAAGATGCCTTATCAATCATTATCCGGAGACTGTAAGGTACATAAAGAATAATCCGGATGCAGAACTTTCAGAATTAAAAAAATATGCATCAGATCTTGATCTTAAACTGACGGAATAAAACCCGGGGTTTTAAGTCTTAAAAAATGTTTAATTTTTCTTTTTTGTTTTGTTTAGTGTTCAATTCCAAGTGCGTCAAGGAGCTCTTCCAAAGGAATGCCGTGACCTGCCGCTGCCTGCCTGATTGATTCACCGCTTGCAAGGGCGCAGCCTACGCATCCCATACCAAAGCGCATTAATATCTCTGCTGATTTTGGATTTTCCTGAAGTAATTCTGTTAACGGACTATCTGCTGTCAATACCATAGTAATCAGTGTACGCATTTAAGGTACTTATAAAATTCTAAAAAGACGTTCATGAAGCAAACGCTTCATGCACTGTCTGATGAAAAATTATGAAGTGATTTTCATAAAAGACGTTCATGAAGCAAATGCTTCATGCACTGTCTGAAAAAAATTACGAAGTGATTTTTAGAAAAGACGATTCCATTTTCTTAAAAACACATCAATAAAAATTTCACTTTCAGGATGCACGGTAATAAAAATATATAGTCTAAAAGTGCTGAGTACTGATCGGAGATGTGAAAAAATGGACATTGATCCTCAGGTAACAGAAAGAATCTCCCGGAAATTAGAAGAAAAAGGCGCTGTTGTCGACAGCGTAAGAATAGAATCTAAACTGAATCTGCTTGTATCAGACTTCGGAATTCCGGTTGAAGAGGCTGAAAGAACAGTGACTAACGAGTTCATACGTGAACTTAAACTTACCAACACGGGAACCAGCAAAGATAATCCCGAAGTCGTAAAGATAGCGGATTCAAATCCGGGAGACTGGGTGACAGTTGAAGGAAAAGTGGTCTCGCTGTCAACCCCACCGTCGCCGTCAATGGCACAGTCAGGTATAATCTCTGACGATTCCGGTGCTATAAGATTTGTCGTATGGGAGAAGGCAAACGCTCCCCTGCTTGAAGAGAATAAGTGGTACAGACTTGAATCTGCTACTGTGAATGAGTACCGCGGTTCTCCAAGCATGAAGGTTCATTCAGGAACGACAATAACCCAGATCGACGAGGACAGACCTCTTATGCCTGTTTTAGTCTCACTATCAGAGATAAAGCCGGGTGTTGCATCTGTACATGTCAAAATTGTTCAGGACTGGGAACCGCGCCATGAGAGAATGTTTCAGACAGGCATTCTCGGCGATGAATCTGCGACGGCAAAATATGTTACATGGAAGGATGACAATAACCAGAGACTCGATGAAGGAAAGGTCTACAACATCTACTATGCGGGCGTTGATGAATACCAGGGAAGAATGTCCTTAAATCTTACAGGCGCCATGATCCTGGAGGATGAAGACGGAGATATCGAAGTATCAGGCGGCAAAACCACAATTACAGGCCCCATTATCCATCTTGGCCCTGGATCAGGTCTCATCAAAAGATGTCCTGTTGACGGGTGCAACCGTGTATTAAACAGGCAGAATTTCTGCCCGATCCACGAAATTCAGGATAAATTCAGATACGATTTAAGGATCACAGGAGTTTTGGACGACGGAAATGCAGCCACAAATATCCTGATCCAGAGAGAAGAGGCGGAAAAAATAACAGGAATCAGCCTTGAAAAAGCAATTGAGATGGCAGAGAACAACCCTCTCGGGCTCGAAGATGTATTCCTGAGAATGCAGGACGTATTAATCGGCAGATATTTTGAATGCCGCGGAAATGACATGGAAGGAACACTTCTTGTTAAAAACTGCCAGCCTGTCTCATTTGATTCGGAAAAACATACGGCACTAATCAACCGGGCATCCGAACAAAAAGAAGGAGTTGATCTTTAATGGCACCTAACACCAGCGACCGGAACAGCCAGAGAAGATATGTCCGTGAGCCTGCAAAACATGTTTTTGCATCCGAACTCCGTGAGACAAGACTTCAGTTCAAGGACGGAGAAGACGAAAAAAGCCCGGTATTTGTTATGCTCCCCACAGGAGAGAGATCCAACAGGATATTTTTCTGCGGGCAGATGACACAAAAAGAACGCAAAGGTGATGAAAATCCCTTCTACACAGCACGTGTATCCGATCCGACAGGGCTTTTCTTCATAAATGCCGGAAGCTACCAGCAGGAAGCAATGCTTAAAATTTCACAGATAGAACAGGGTGCATACGTCTCGGTTGTGGGAAAGCCGATTGTACGCGAGACTCCTGACGGTGCAGTATTTGTCTCGGTAAGAGTTGAAAATATTTCTGAAACAGACATGGAGACAACCAAACTCTGGATTGACGATGCTGCAGAATCCACCCTTAACCGTCTTGATGCATTCGGACAGACAGAGGATTCAATAAAGGCCGGTGAATTCTACAATACAGACAAAAATGTATTCAGAAAAATGGTCTATGATGCCCTTGTAAGAACAGAAATCTAAAAAAGCAAAAAAGCACAGACTTCAGGCCATAAAATTCCCTGAGTCTCTTTTTAGCTTTCCCCCTGATTTAAAAATAATACCCTTTTTAAGATTTAAAATAAAAAGAATCTCTAATATAATATTAAAATCTGAGTGATAAAGATATAGAAAAACTAAATTCAAAAAAGAAAGAGAGTATTCTTTCTAAAAAACCCTGTTAATAGCAGATAAAAATCAGAGATGTACCGGGATGTCTTCAAAGCGTGATATAGAAGAGAAAAAAAAAGCACTTGCGAAATACCTCGGGGTATCACCTGATAAAATAACTTTGTCAAACGGCACTCTTTACTCATTTAAGGCATTTTATCACGGGCCCAACAGGGCATACCTGATTCTAACAGACATTGAAGCGAATGTTGCTGCAAGACGGGCAATAAAATCCCGCATGTGGCTTATTTCCCTTGAATCAATATTCTCATACTTCGACATTGACTCATATCCGGCAGATGCCCTCGATAAAATCCCGCATGAGGAGATAAGAAAAATAAACGCAGAGATAACAAAGCTTCTTGAGAAGACATGCGGAACGGAAATCCTTGCCGAGAAGATGCTTAAACTTGGAAACAGAGCCAATATACTTGCAGACTACGATCAAAAGGAAAGAATCCACGAGGATTTTTTTATATACAGATTGTTTTGAGACATTACTCTTTTACAAAAAAATCGATAAGTTTTAACTTTAAAAAAAGCATGACATTTAAAAAAAAAGAAATTCTTTTTATACAGGTATAATCAGATTTACCACTAACAGCACAGATGAGTGTTATATTTTTTCTTTCTGAAAAAATCTATAAAAAAAAGGAGATATGGTGGATAAAATGAGTGTCAGAACAATTACAAAAATCCTTAAAAGAGCACTTGAAGGTGACTACTCGGTAAGAGTAGATACTGAGGAAACAGAGGAAGAATTCAGAGATCTTGCAGATGCAGTAAACACAGCAATAGAATTCGTTGTGGATTCAAAAAAGACATGCGATAATGTCCAGATGATGATCCAGCAGAATCCTGTTCCTATGCTGCTTCTTGACAGGAGCTTCATGCCGGTCGATGTCAACATTGCATACGAGAAGATGATGGGCGATGACAGGGATAAGATTCTGAGGATGCAGGCAACTGAATACAAAGTCAAAATGCTTGACGGCAAAGGTGCCGACGAACTTTTTTCAAGTGGAAAAAAGACATCCTGCACGCTGGAATTTGAATTTAAAGACGGCAGGAAGATTATTACAGAACAGCAGGGAGTTCCATTAAAAGATGAAAACGGAAATATCGAGATGGCTCTCTTTGCATTCAATGATGTAACAAAACAAAAAGAGGAAGAAGACGAGATCCAAAAGCAGCTTGCAAAAAATAAGGCCCTCCAGGAAAGATCCGAGATAATCGTCCAGGAAAACCCGATGCCGATTATACTCTGCGATAAAAGTTTCAATATCAGAGTTGTAAACCCGTCATATGCAGATCTTTCCGGTATAAATATGGAAAAACTTCTTACAATGAGTCTTCGCGACTTTGAAGTTATTAGTACAGAAGGAGATGGTTTAAAGCATGTCTTTGAGACGAAATCCAGAAGCCACGGCATTGTTACGGTGAAATTCCCCAAGGGAATTCGTGTTGTTGAGCAGTATGGAATTCCAATAATGAACCCAAAGGGAGAGATTGGAAGCGTTCTCATCGTCTATAATGACATAACCGAAGTCAGGAACAAACAGAAAGAAGTCGAGGCTTTAATGGATGAAGCGCAGAAGAAAGCCGCGATTCTTGAGGAAAGCACTGAAGAAGTGGCAAGAGGCATACATGCCTTAAAAGACGGTGACTTCACTGTACAGCTGGAAATAATGGATGAAGACCCGTTAAAATCCTTAAAAGAGGACTACAACAACGCGATAAGCGAGAGCAGACTTCTCTTCGCGGATGCAGTTGAGGGTATGAACACCATTCAGAATAATATGAGTGACGCTGCAAGCGGTTCAAATGAGATTGCAAAGGCAGCCGAACAGGTCGCAATAGGAAGCCAGAAATCTGCCGAGCTGTCAAGAACACTCCAGCTGCAGATTGAAAACATCACGCGTTCAATATCTGATCTCTCTGCATCAAATGAGGAGATTGCAAGCACCTCACAGGAAGTTTTGGACCAGGCCGTGAATGTATCCGGAATGGGCAAGGATGCACAGAATCTCGGAGTTGAGGCCACTGAAAGGATGACATCAGTTGCAGACATCACAAAAGAGAGTGTAACCGAGATGGAGGACTTAAACAAACAGCTTCTTGAGATCAACAATGTCCTAAAGCTCATAAACGACATCACAAATCAGATAAACATGCTCGCCCTCAATGCCGCAATCGAAGCTGCACGTGCAGGAGAACACGGACGCGGCTTTGCAGTTGTTGCAGGAGAGGTCAAAAACCTTGCAACAGAGGCAAGAAATGCAACCGGACAGATTGATAATGTAATTTCCGGAATTCAGAAGACCAGCGAAAAGACAGCCAGTTCAATAAAGTCTGCCAACACTCAGGTTGTTTCCGGTGTGGGAAGTGTAAATGCCGCAATTGAGTCATTAAACAAGATAGTTGCCGGTGCGGAGCAGGTATCCGTCAATATGAGCGAGATTGCAAGGGCTATAGAGGATCAGGCAAACATTACAAACAACATAGTCAGCGACTCGGAAAAGAGCAATGACATAACACTAAAGACACAGAATGAAATTGAGGAACTTGCCGCACTCTCCGAAGAGACCAGTGCTTCTGTTGAGGAGATCAACAGCGCAATCCACGAAGTAACAACACTCTCAGAAGATCTGAGTAAATCACTGAGCCATCTGAAAGTATGATGTTTGGGAGGTTACAGGCAAAATGGCATTAATTGATGTTGTTGAATTTGATATAGGCAATGAGCGTTATGCACTGGATATAACTCTGACAAGAGAGATTGTGGAGATGGTGCCAATAACCCCTATACCAAGGGCACAGCCGCACATCGCAGGCATAATCAACCTCAGAGGGGAGATCACAAATATAATCAACCTTAACCAGATTCTGGGTCTTCCCGATGAAACAGACAGAAACAATCAGAAGATAATAGTCCTTGTTCCGGATGCTGCTGACGGCTCAAACACCGGAATAATAGTAGATGATGTCCATGCAGTCCTTCAGATATCAGAAAACGAGGTAGAATCAATAAAGGGACCTCTCTCAAGCGAAGCCTATGTCAAGGGAATTATCAAAATAGGAGACAAGGAAACCTCAGAGACCAGCGATGAAAAAAGGCTTATAGTCTGGCTTGATGTAGGCCAGATTCTTCAGGACATTCTTACATCCACAAAACCTTAAAAACTTTATTTTATATCTTTTTATGCCCTGATAAACGGACATATGCTCTTTTAATATTCTTTGAATATCGTCCCATAATCCCGCCTGCAAACGAGGTGACAAGAACCATAACAGCTACTGTTCCGGCTATCATGGGGGAGCCGTAGCCTGCTATTGCAATCGAAAACTCTCCCCTTGCTGTAGTCTCGGACCAGATCTCAATTCCGGAAAGATAATTGTTGTGTATCTTCTTTCCGATTATCATCCCGGATATGAGTTTACTGAACAGTGCTATTAAGGATATCCCGATTACAGGCAGAATATCAATTCCGCCTCTTAAATCAACAGATATTCCAAAGAATACGAAGAACAGTATCAGGAAAACATCCCGGAAAGGCATCGCATGCCTCTCAAGTGCCTCCGGACTTGTGACTGAAAGTGCAGAACCAAGGGCAATAGCAGTCAGTGTCTCAGGTATGCCCAGAAGGGTGGATATTCCTGCAACGGCTATAACAAGGGTGAAGGTAAAAAGAAGAGGGATCTCATCATCCCTCTCCAAAAGTGCCTTAATCTGTTTTTTAAAGGTGTATATGAGAATGAAAAATCCGGCGATTACAGCAAATGCTGTTCCCAGAGTCCTGGCCGGATTTTCACCGGATGCCGAGAAGAAGACGATTATGAACAATAAAACAATATCCTCAAAGACCATCAGCCACAGGATAGTTTCTGATTCAGGATTTGCAAGTTTCCTGTTCTCAATTAAAGATGCGACAGCAATTGCGGAACTGCTTATGTAAAATGCACATGCTATGACAACCGCATCAGCTATTGGAAAGCCAAGCATTACTGATCCGAAAAAGCCTATCAGGATATTTACTCCGAAATCAATAATTCCGATTACAAAAAAGGAGTCTTTCTTCCCCATGAGCTCTGAAGGCTTTATTTCCAGCCCCATTGTGAACAGAAGAAATATAAGACCCAGAGTTGTTAAAAAATCGGAGATCTCACTTGTCTGTACAATACCAAGCCCTGTGGTGCCAAGGATTATCCCGCCAAGCATATACATGGGAATTGGCGGAAAATTGAACTTCCGGGATATTAATGCAAAAACCAGGCATACCACAAGTGCCAGGGCTATGCCTTCCATCATGGTTTGATGTATGCCTCTTCAAATCTTTTCAGCTGTTCAGAATCACCGATTACAAGCAAAGAATCACCTGTTTTAAAGCAGTAATCTATTGGAGGATTTACTATACTCTGACCCTCCCTGTTTACGGCAACAACGGTTGAACCTGTATTTGAACGCACCCGAAGCTCTGATAAGCACTTTCCGGCAGTCGAATCCCCCAGCTTATAGGTATGAACTTTTATTGAGAGATCTGAAAGAGCCGAAAATACAACACTAATCTCCTCCTCTTCTGCCTCAAAAACAGCACCTGTAAGCACATTTCCTATTCTCCTCGCTTCCATCGGATTAAACTCTGCAGACGCGGTGTCAGAACCACCTTTTGATGAAATATATACCTGAACCCCGCCTTTTTCCATATAGATCATTGACACCTTATCGCCGCTCTCGGTGTCCATTTCATATTTTGTTCCTATACCAGGAAGGTCACGTGACGAAAATCCCATTAAAGGAATCATATGGCTCTGTCGGGTTATTTACATTTTGGTATCCGTAAAAAAAATGAATTCCCTAAACTTAAGATGGCCGGATTTTTCATCTGCCTTATAGCAGCAATCACAGGTCACCAGATTTAACAAATATGCAGAATAGAATAGATATAATACAATATTTCTCCGGCAATCCCGGACTTTGGATAAGGGTTGGATTGTTTAAAGCCATAAATCAAAAAAAAGATTTTGGTAAAAATATGTGCACAACAAATTTATGAGGACAATATGAAGGATAAAATTCTAAAAGCAGCTGATATTGCAGGTCTTACAGGAATAACAGAAGAAGAGGTAAAAAGAATCTCAAAGGAGTTTTCAAAGGCCATACCTTCAAGAGACCTGGGAAAAGTGAAGATATACGAGGAAAAAGCGGCAGGAATTATTTCAGGCATCTCTGATCTCACAAGAAAAGGTCTTTCCAATGATGAGATTATGACTGCTATTGGCGGCGTAATTACAAAAAAAAGCACAAAGGACAAAGTATCAGAGAAAATAAAACAAAGCCCGGTATCAGTTGATAATAAATCAAAAAAAGCGGGTGACAAGGTTATTGATACTGCAGAAAAAGCTGTAAACCAGGTCATTAAAAAGACAGCCGCTGTCAGAAATTTTGATTTGGATAAATTCGCCACACTTGAACTTCGACTTTCTAAAATTACAACCAGACTTGAGATACTCGAAAAACAGGTATCAGAGAACAAAAAAGAGTCAGAAAAAGATATTGAGGATTTAAGGGAGATGATTCTTACACTTGATAAGAAGTTGTCAGTAACATCAGAATGGACAGATTACTTTGAAAAATCCTTAGATGAATATAAGACATCACAGGATACTATAAACGAGAATTTCCGGGAATGGATTGATTATACAGATAATGAGATAGATTCTCTTAAGCAGCCGTGGTGGAAACGAAATAAAAAATCAGGTTAAATAATGACAGAAGATAATTATCCGGCAGAACAGGGAAGAGAGTGGAAGTCATATACAATGAGAACAATAGATGCGGCCCTTACTCCGGGAACTCTTCAAAATGCGGTTTTAATTACCGCAGCAGCCTTTGCATTAAGAAAACACAGAGTTCATCTGATGGCAGCATCAGTGGCAATCTCTAATGCATCAGAACTCTGGAATAAAAGATGCAACCGCGGGCAATAACTAAGAATAAGATGATCTTCATTCAGCAAAAACACAGATTTCAACCTTAAAAAAATATTTACACATGAACTCAATATTTTTGACTTTTCTTCTTTTTTGCCGGGACAAAATTTAAAAATTCCTAAAACTGTTTATCCTGCAAAAATTAACTATAAAAAGCAGGGATGCTTTTATGCTATACACAGTACTTATCAATAATAAGGAAGTGGGAATATAAATCAGCGAAACCGGATTTCTGAAACGGATAATGCTGAAGACACATCGCAGCAATACGAAGGTTGGACAGGCAGTATCATCCATGAATCTCCTATACCCCAGTTTGTTATCAACAATAACCACAGGATTATCTGCTGGAATAAAGCTCTTGAAAAATACTCCGGGATAAAAGCAGAAGATGTTATAGGAACAGATCAGCACTGGAAGGCGTTCTATCCTGAAAAACGCCCCTGTATGGCTGATCTGCTGGCTGACGGACAGACTGATCTGATTTCGGAGATGTATCGTGGAAAATATTCAAAATCCGCACTTATTAAGGATGCATACGAGGCAACCGATTTTTTTCCGGAGATGGGAGAATCAGGAGTCTGGCTTAAGTTTACTGCATCTCTTCTGACTGACAAAACAGGCAAAATGAAAGGCGTCCTTGAGACACTCCAGGATGTAACCAAAAGTAAACAGGCTGAAGCTGCATTGCAGGAGAGTGAGGAGAAATACCGTAGTCTTGTTGAGAATGTAAATGACGTGATCTTAACGATAGATCTGACAGGCATAATCACATACATAAGTCCGGTTATCAAAAAGCTGTATGGATATTCACCAGAAGAAATTGAAGGAAACCATTTTTCCTGTTTTGTTGATCAGGATGATCTTAAGATAGCCTCAGACGGATTCAAAGAGAGAACAGGAGGAAATTTGGAAGCAAATATCTTCAGAATCATTGACAAAAACGGTCAGGAAAGATATGTGCGGACATCCCAGACACCCCGGATAAAGGATAACAAAACAACAGGGTTCAACTATGTAATGACTGACATTACAGAAAACAGGCGGATTGAAGAAGCTGTAAGGGCTGCTGTCAGATTAAACAATCTGATGGATGACATGTCAGTCAGCGACTGTATAAGCTTCACTCTCGATGAGGCCGAACAATTAACCACAAGCAAAGCCAGTTTTTTTCATTTCGTCAATCCGGATGAGAAGACTATTCAGATGGGAAATTGTCTCGCAGAAAACAGTACACACTGCTACTTAAACAGGCCGGAGCATTATTATCCGGTTGAAACAGCCGGTGCCCGGGCGGACTGCCTGCTTGAGCAAAAACCTGTTATTAAAAACAATTTTCCCGACATTTCCGGCAGCAAAACCCTCAAAAAAGACAGTTTCCTGTTGAAAAGAGAACTTGCAGTTCCTATATTTGATCAAAATAAGACTGTTGCCATAATTGGTGTAGCCAACAAAACATCCGGTTATAATGAGAATGATGTAAACATTCTGAACCTGCTTGCAGAGAATACATGGACACTTATCCGGCGCAAGCGGATGGAAGAATCACTCAAAGAGAGTGACAACAGATTCGGAGAACTCTTCAACTCAACAAAAAACGGAGTTATAATTTACAGGGCTTTTGATGAAGGTGCTGACTTTATAATCGTTGATTTCAACCATAGTGCAGAGATAATTGAAAAAATTACAAAAGAAGAAGTTATTGGCAAACCCGTCACCGAAATTTTCCCGAATATTAAGGAATTTGGACTTTTAAAGGTTTTCCAGGATGTCTGGCGCACGGGAAAGTCTGAAAATCACCCGGTATCACTTTACAAAGACAGTCGTATTGCAAGCTGGCGGGAGAATTATGTCTACCGTCTTCCTTCAGGAGATATAGTCGATGTCTATGAAGATGTTTCAGAAAGCAGACAGGCCGAAGAAGACCTGCGGGAGAGTGAGGAGAAAAGTCTGATATACATTAAAGAAGCTGCAATGCGGCTTAAAAATCCAATAGAAGTTGTTCAGCATAACATCTCCTCAACTATTATGGATATTGAATCAGGGGATTATGAACCTGAAGAAATCATACCACAGTTGCAGCTCCAGATTAAAAATATGGAGCAGATTCAGCGAAATATTATTGAACTAAATCAGGCAATAATAGGAAATTATAAGTTTATCTCCCCTGCATCAAAAAAATACCTCACAGAATAGGTTTTAGAGATGACATTTACATTCACTGATCAGGATGAAAGCCAGTTATACCTCATCCTGTCATCAGCTGAGACCCTTCGCAATAAAAATACCGACATTATAAGGGCAGCTATTGATAGTGATCATTATGTTATTGTAGTTACAACAAATCAGCTCTACGGGATTTTACAAAAAAATTATACAAAAAAAGAGATCCCGTTGGAAAAAATTTATTTTATTGATGCAGTAACAAAATATGCCAGCGGCACCGATCCAAAACCGTCCGATAACTGCATATTTATCAGCAACCCGGGGAATCTGACCGATATAGGTGTTGCAATCACAGAATCCCTTAAGAATTATGAAGGAAAAAAGACCTGCCTGATATTTGATTCTATCAATTCATCACTCATTTATGTCTCTTCACAGAATATTACCAAATTTATTCACTTTGTTTCCAGCAAATTACGAATGCTCGAAATTTCCGGGATATTTCTTGCGGTTGAAAAAGGACTGGATCCGGATATTCTCACAAAACTGACAATGTTTGTAGATGTCGTAATTGACACTGATCTGGATTCTGCAAATATTGATATGAGATTTGCAGAGGATACTCATGCAGAACTTGAAATTTTGCCTTCTCCTCCGGATTCAGATAACTCCAGGTCAGGGAGAAGTAAGTAATAATAAGATAATAAATCAGCCGGAGTTATCTAATCTTTTTAAGGAAATTTTCAAAAGGCCGGATGAATTCACCTGATTTTTTATTTTGGCCGGTTATAACTTTATAAATAGCTAAATTAAGGGGATTTTATTAATAATAGTTAAGTGAAAATATATTTTAGAAACCTAATCGGAGGAAAAAATGAAAAAATTAACATTTATTGCACTGGCATCACTTCTCCTTGCCTGCATTGCATTTGCAGGATGCACAGGGACATGCTGGAGCATGTTCTATCCGGAAGATAACGGTGCAACAAAAGAAATTAACCAGGGATGCACGATTTATATAGAACTCCCTGAAAACCCCACTACAGGATACTCATGGGAGATGGACACCGGCGGTCTCACACTTGTAAGTGATGAATACATTGCTGATTCAAAAACCGAAGGGATGATGGGCGCAGGCGGAATTCACAAATGGGAGCTTTTAGCTGATAATAAAGGTACATACCAGATAAAAGGGATATACAAACGCCCGTGGGAAGAGACAACTCCTGATGATGATACATGGACTGTGACAGTCAGTGTTGTATAAACTAATAATACTAAAAACTTTTTTTCTGAATTATTTTTCAGGTAATTCCTAATAAGCATACAGCATAATTATATGCTGTTATTCTGATTTGAGCGTTTTTTTAGCGAAAATCCAAACCTGAGAACATCCCTGTTATGCAGCTTAATATCACGGAAAATAATTACTTTCGGCTCGCCCTCCCTCTGTTTTCGGCATGTATAGTAATACCTATGTTCTCCGAGTCCATGCTTGTCGCAGCCCTTCCGCAGATAGAGCATGAATTTGCGACATCAGGCATCTTTGAAGCATGGGTTTTACCTGTCGTTTTAATGGTGGGTGCGGCTTTGTGTCCGTTTTTCGGAACGCTCGGGGATGCTTACGGGCGGAAAAAAGTGCTTTCATTCTGCCTTTTTGTTTATGCAGCAGGTGTGATTGCGACAGGCTTTTCATGGGATATATGGTCGCTTCTGTTTTTCAGGGCAGTTCAGGGTGTCGGGATTGCAGCAATTCCAATCGCCTTTGCAATAATTGCAGAGCAGTTTCCGCCGAAAAAAGTTCCGCTGGGAATCGGCATTCTTGCGGCATCATACGGTGTCGGAACGATGACAGGCATTTTTGTGGGTTCATATATCATCAATTACTGGGGATGGAGATGGACTTACTATACCTTAATTCCGGTTGTAATCCTTCATCTAATCCTTGTAATCCTTATTGTTCATAAGTCGGATGAGATATTAAAAAAGGAGATTGACTGGATGGGAGCGGTTATTCTGCTTTCATCAATGTTCTTTTTGATGCTGACAATAACAGAAGGGTACCGGTCAGGACTGCTCTCTGCAACTGTATTGATATATGCCGCCATGACAGTATTTCTTGGATTTCTCTTTATCCAAATCGAAAAAAAAGCAAAAATGCCTTCAATAGACCTAACCCTTATGAGAAGGCCGGTTATCATAATCCTCTCCGTTACTGCATTTTTAGTAAACTGCATGACATTTCTCTACATCCAGAGCCTGCCGTTTATCATCCAGTCTCCCTCCGGACTGTTTTTAGAGGAGAGGTTTGTCGGCCTTATTATGGTAGGGGGTTCTATTGCGGATATGATTGCAAGCCCTCTTTCGAGTTTCTGGATGCAGAAAAAAGGTTTTTTGTTTCCGGTCTATTCAGGATCAACATGCATGCTGCTTGCACCGGTTGTCTTCTTTATAATGCCGCTCTCTGTTCTCTCACTATCCCTGGTATGGGTACTGTTCAGTGTCGGAATGGCAGTCGTCTCAACTGCATATCTTATAAAGATAATAAATTCCGTTCCTGAAAACAGAACGGCAGGTGCAACCGGACTTTTGCACAGCAGTATAAACATCGGGGGGATGACAGGCCCGATTTTCGCCGGAATTATCCTTGCGACATTCTCCTCACAGTTTTTGATAGGAGGGGAATTGTGGTTATTCCCGGACTCACAGGCATTTTCATGGATCTTTGCAGCGGGGGCTTTGATGTCTGTTGCAGTTTTTGTCCTTTGTTACAGGGCGTTAAAAGAAAAAGATTGAAGATTTTTTTTAATTGTCTTAAAAAAACGATGAAAAATTCCACTCCCTAAAAAAATCAAACATAAAATTAAACCACCAGGCATATTTCAACAAAATTCTTTAAAAAAACTCTATCTAATCTGACATTGCCATAATTTCTAAAAAACAGTTTTTCCTGACAACGTTTTTAAAAAAGATTGTTTTTGATAGAGTATTCTTCCATAAGTTACGGATAAAACCGGTAAATTAAGAATACTATAATATATATTGAAAAGAAAAGTGAATCTATTATTAATTATTATAGTTCGTATCAGAATTATTATATGATGACTGGAGAAGATTTTCCTGTGGCGGAAAATAAAAAATTAGTGTTACGGGTTGAAAAGGGAGCTAAAAAAAGATGTTTTATTTTGTAAATTTTATGTATTCAGATGGTTGTGTCTGTAAAGTGAGGTACTTATGATTAAAGAAAAAAGACTGAAATGGATCTGCTTAATTGCCCTGGCTTTACTGATTTCAGCTATCTTTCTGGTAATGCCGGTATCTGCGTCCACGGCAGTAATCTCAGGATCTGTAACTGCCGCTGATCTTCGTGAGGCCAATATAGTTGCAGGTGGAAAAACCATATTCATTACCCTGACAGGTACAACCTGGTTTGCAGCAGACAGTGCGGGGACTTTTTACAACGACGCACGGGCACTGACACTAATACAAAATCTTACACCGGGAG
>NZ_JBSREC010000015.1:0-10361 GCF_055145805.1 Methanomicrobium sp.
CCGGCTGCGATTGCAAATATAACCCGATGAAGCCTAATATCCCATATGACAATCTCGGTCATTGATTGTGAACCCTGTTCAGCCCCTAAAAAAAATCCACAGAATCTTTCTGAAAGTCCGGAAAAAAGCGCCTGATAGGACTGCAAAATTGAGATTTCTGCAGAACCAAGTGTCACACCGATGCCTGTTAAAAGAATTAAGATCAGGGTTAAGCCTATGAAGAATGTCTTGTTTTTTGCCTTTATTTTTTTGCATTGTGTGTAAAATGCCTCTGAATCAATTGTCATTTCAGGTCCCCGCCAGTCCTGCCATAATTATGGAGAGACAAAAACCCCGTCTTTTTTCACATCAAAGTCAAGGTGCTGGAATTGTGTGATATATCTCTGGTGAGTTTCTGCCGGGTCAATGTTTTCAAATTTTTCCGGATATAACCATTTTGCAAGGTAAATTGTGCCGATTATGTATTCTGGCCCCCCCAGGATATCGTTACTGAGGATATATACACGATTTTCTTTGAGTGCATCAAGGTTCTGCCAGCCTGCACGATCTGTTATTGTCTGATATACTTCCTGGGCTTTTACAGCGTCTGAATCCTCATATCCGCCAAAAGCAAGCTTTCCCGAACCTATGAGCTTTACGACAACATCCGGATTTTTAATAAGAATTTCTTCCGGGTTTACAATTGGATATTCAGGCGTTGCATCCTCAAAGATGCTGACTCCGCCTGCAATGTTTATCTTTTCATTATATCCTGATCCCTTTGCGGCACTCTTGTAATCATCCCAGCTTTCAAAATAAACCTGCGTACGCTCCTTTTTTGGAATGCCGGAGATTGCAGAATTTATAAGGTTTGTCTGCTCGGAATAGAAATCAGCAAGACTTTCTGCTTTGTCCTCTTTGTCAATTACGCCTGCAAGAAGCCTTGTCTCTTCGAGGTAGGTTGAAGGATTGTAGAGATCAAATCTGAATATTTTAATTTTCGGGTCCATCGACTGGATTTTCTCCTGTATTTCATCTGATTTATCCTCCATGAAATCTGCGTATATGAATACTGCATCAGGCGATAGGGAAATTATTTTCTCATAATCAGGCGACCAGACCGAGCCTATGTTTGCTTTATCAGAATATTCCGGGAAGAAGACTTCGTCATCAAGTGTATATTTCCCGACACCTGAGACTTTGTTATCCTCAAATCCAAGTGATCTCATTGTCTCAAGCGTTTCGCCGTTTAAAACAGCCACATTTTTTAACGGCCTGTAAAGAGTTGTAGCCTGGCCTTTGAAATCATAAACTGTTTTTGGTTTTCCATTCCAGTTTGCATATATATATGCTGCATCGGAGAGATCGGTTGTTGGCTGAATGCCCGGATTTTCGTCAAGATATTTTTCTGTCAGATATGAAAGGATTTCAGGTGCAAGTTCGTCTGAGGTTATAATCAGATCACCATTTTCATCAAGAGGGAAGATTTCTGTATTGTCCTGTAAACCATCATGTACAAGGCTGATGAACAGGATTGCGACTGAAAAAAGAATTGCAAAAAGCACTGTTTTTTTAGCTGTATTTACCATCAGCAGTTCTCCTTATGTAAAATTGTCAGGAGAAATCCGGCAATAACAATTGAGAGTATTGTAAAAACGCCTGAAAATCCAAACGGACTCTCTTTTGCAGTAGCGCTATTCTGACTGGCGCAATCATCCTGTTTGGTTATTTTTTGTTCTTCTTCGGATTCAGTGACTGATAATTCATCTCCGCCCCTTGTGCCTGCTACGAGATCTTCCCAGGTTTCGAAGATTTCGCCTGCTGCAAGATTCGGGCAGACTACATTCAGGTAAATATTGTTCTCACCGGTGAGAGTTACAATAAGGGTTTCTGCATTGCTTCCATAATGACCTTCTGGGATATCAGTATCTGTTATCTCAAAGCTTCCAGGAAATTCAAGACTCAGACCGCCGGCTGAGATATTTGAAATTTCTATTGCAATTTGGTATTCATCAGTTTCCCCCGTCGGAGTTATTGTATATGCTACTCCCTGTAAACAATCTTCTGCCATTGCTCCCGGTATAAATAAAAAGAAGGATACAGCTGCAAGAAATATGTATGCATTTTTCATATGTGACTCTCCTGTATTTTTTTGTCAATTTATTTAATTTTCAAATCTAGTAATACCAAATGTAGATTAATTAGGTTTAATTTATAACACATATCTGTTCAATTTGTATTTGATATGATCTATTCTCATTTTTAACACCTTTTATAAATTAAAAAAAGAAAATTATATTACAAAGTATTACTTATCTTAACATTAATAACAACAAGATGTTATTTTATAATTTTGATGAAGGTGAAAATATGAAAAGTGAAAGAAATGAAGGCGTATCACCGGTTGTCGGCGTGATGTTGATGCTGGTTGTAACAATTATTATTGCTGCAGTAGTAAGTGCTTTTGCCGGAGGATTGGCATCAGGACAGGAAAAAGCACCTGTTGCCTCGTTTGAATGCAATATTGTAAATGATGGTACCTGGGGAGGCAGTGGATTTAATTTACGAGTTCTTTCTGCAGAAGAGGGAATACCAACTAAAGATATTATGTTGGTTACATCCTGGAAAGCCTCTGATGGAACATCTAATAGTAATACTATAGCGGGACCAATGTCGACCCCTAATGTACATTACAACAACGATACCGGAACAAGTGCCGACACCTATGTAGCTCCTTTAGGATTTGGACAGGCAATTGAAGGCTGGAAAGCGTCAGGTTCTTATTCCGTAAATCAGTATTATGGAAATTATACTCTTATGGCTGGAACAACAATGCATAATAGTCCATACGGATGGAGTGAAACATATGGAGGATATGGTGTCTCATCAGATACGCGCTATGAATACTCAGACGGTACAAAATTTTCAATAGCAAATCAAGATCAGGATTCTCTTATGGCAATACTTGGTGATGACTGGTATCATCTGAAACCGGGTGATGTTGTTTCAGTAAAATTGGTGCATGTACCAACCGGTGCTGTAATTTTTGATAAAGATGTTGTTATGGAGGGATAAAATAATGAAATCATGCACAAATAATAATGAAGCCGTATCACCGGTCGTTGGTGTTATGCTGATGCTTGTTGTGACTATTATTATAGCTGCGGTTGTAAGTGCGTTTGCAGGGGGGATTTCTGGAACTGCAGATAAAGCACCACAAGTTCAGATTAAAGGTACTTACAGCATCTCAGATGGGATGACTATTGAGCACATGGGTGGAGATGCAATTGGTACAATTGATACAGTTGTAATGGTTCGTCCAACCAAAACATTTGGAGATGCTGAACATATGGTTTGGACAGTAAATAAGACAACACTTCTCAACAGTCCTTCAGCAGAAGTCGGATCAAAGAATGCATGGATGAGAGAAGCAGGTTACTCCGGTGAAAAAAATTTTGCAGCCGGATCTACAGCATACATTAATCCACCATATCATCTGGATAAATTTTTGCAGCCAGGAGCATCAAGTTATGGAACTTATTCTTTTAATTATACCGCAAATATTGGAAAGACATTCTGGCTGGAACTTGCGGATTCTTCAGGAAAAGTGTTTGCACAGAGTGAAGTAACCATTACTTCATAAATTTTTTAATTCTTATTTTTAAAAAACAACTATCACAATCCCGATACACACAATCTTTGCCGCCATGCTGATCGCATAAGTCTTGTATGTTATCATAATGCCGTCTCTTCCAAAAAGAGCAAGATAAAGTGGAAATGAATATTTTGCATATATCATTGTTATTACAACCATGCTCCCGAGAATCAGGGTTATGAATGCCTGCTCCATATTCAAAACTCCCGTTTCAATAAGTGATCCAACTATTGCATACCCTGCTGAAAAATGCACAAACTGAGCCACAAGCGCTGCCGTACTCTCTCCAGGAAGGCCTATTAGATTAAGGACAGGGTCAAAAGCCATTGCTATGAGATCCATAAGACCTGCAAGGGAAAGCAGATAAAAAATAAGCATAGTTGCAGTGGTTATTGGGATAATCTTTTTTAAGATTGGGATTGACTTTTTAAAACCGTCTTTTATGTTTTTCTTTGAAATTTTTGTTTTTTCTCTTTTCTTTTCCACTCCCACATCCTTTTTTTCTTCATTTTCAGGATTTTCACTTCGACCGGCATTCAGGAAAAGGTGGTTGTATAAAATTGCACAGAGTGCCTGAAGAAACGATGAGAAGAAGTTAAAAAAAGTATATATCAGTCCGATTACAGGGCCAAGAAGAATTATTGCAGTAGGAAGTTGTACCCTGAATAAAGATTCACCAAGGACAGTTGGAAATGTTCCAATCAGAAGTGAGGGTATAAGTTCTTTTTTTTCAATCTTACCATCCCTGTAATACTCTGCAAGCATGGATTTTCCTGCTGTTGAGTTTACCGCCATTGACAATACTGAAATTGCTGCACCTTCCGAGAGTCCTGAGACTTTGCACAATGGCCTGCTTATCTTCTGAAGTCTGAGAAAAACACCTGTTTCGCCGATTATATTTACTATGATTATTCCTGTGCAGATAAGAATTACTGCTTTTACCAGATATTCTATTAATGAAAAAAGCGGGATAATGACAGTCATAAAGCACCAGTTATTTAAAATATGTATTATTATTTCATAAACAATTGTATTCTATTCCAACTACAGGATACCATATCAGATCATGGAATCCTTAAAATAATATTTGCAAAAAAAAATCCCGATATCATTATACATTTCAGTCGCATGCCCATCTGTCCTGTCAGCTTTTTTAAAATCCCTGTCCTGATTTACAAAAAACATCTCTTTTTTTCCATATATCCAAGTGCAGTTTCAAGGTTTGTCAGGTTTCCAAATCTGATATTTGTTGCAACCAAGGTGATTACATCTGCCTCGTCACACATTTTTTTTAAGCTTTAACGCTTCAGAATCAAAATAACGGAAAAAGGAAAGTGCTGAGATGCACTTTTACAGATTTCTCTGCCTGTTTTTCCGGCGGAAGAGAAAATATAAATTATTTTTTTCTGCCTTAGGAGGTGCTAAAACTACATCGCAAGAACGCCGAAAACATCCTCCAGAATATCTGTAAAAAACAGTATTATAAAAAGTGTTAAAAGGAAGAGTCCTGCTGACTCAATTATTGTGTTTCGCCATTTATACATTTATAAAATAACTCCAGACCCTCAGTAATTCTCGGCCCAGGTCTTGAGACAACATCATCAGTAACTGTATATATTCTTCCGCTTTTAACCGCAGGAACATCTTTAAATTGTCTATTTGAAAGGAATTGTCCTTTAAAATCGACATTCATAGAACCATGGCCAGAAGGCACAATAATTACATCAGGAGACCTGTCAATTATCGCCTCATCGGATGCAACAAAATATCCTTCCAGATCAAAGAATATGTTTTCTCCTCCTGAGAAGCGTATCATTTCATCCTGAAGTGTGTTATTCCCTGCAACATACAGAGGATCCGCAGCAACGACATACATTGTCTTTGGCGGAGAAGTTTCATGCGGCATGTTCTCAATATCTGAAACCTTCGATTTCATGCCCAAAACCAGATTGTCCGCACTTTCGGTAAGTCCCAGAGCTTCCCCCAGGGAATCGATATTTCTGTAAACATCATCAAATGTATTTAATTTGAATATAAGTACAGGATACCCCAGAGTTCTAAGCTGTTCTATAGTGATTTTGTCTGAAACAGTGGTTGCAATTATAAGATCAGGATCTTTTGATACAATTGATTCTATACTGAGTGTATGCGGACCGCCCACCGAAGGTACTGATTTTACCTCCCCCGGATAATTGTCATAATCATTTCTTCCTGCAAGTGAAACGCCGGAATTATTGGTATTTATTGCATAGAATATCTCAGTCTCGCTTGGCGCAAGGGATATTACCCTTGCCGGATATTTTGGTATTGTCACCTTTATGCCCGTATCATCAGTTATTATGACAACTCCGCTGTCTGCGGCCTGAATGGAAGTATCCGTACATCCCGCGGTAAATGCGGCAATCAGAATTATTAAAATGAAAAATACATGTGCCCGGATTTTCATAACGAGTGTATGCAATTATCCAATAATAATTTACTTAAGTTAAATTGAGATGAGGTATTTTAATTGCGGTTAACACCCCCCGGTTTCCCGTTTTGGGATACTCTAATATACGAGAGTAAATAAAAATAATTATCAACTTATGTTGAATTAACTCAACTTAATTTTATTTGGTTAGTAGTTCTGACATAAGCCCCCCCTTAGAAATTGGAGGTTGTATGGAAATGGTTTTGAAAAGAAATGAAAATTCGGAGGCAGTATCACCCGTTGTGGGCGTGATGCTGATGCTTGTTGTAACGATTATAATTGCTGCGGTTGTTAGCGGGTTCGCAGGCGGGCTTACTGGGAATACAAAGGCAGCGCCACAGGCGGCAATTGATGTGAGAATAGGATATGGTGATGTGGGCATGGGAAGTAATGGCTATAATATGGAATTTGAACTCCTGAGCGGAGATTCCATACCGACAAAGGATCTGGCCATCATAACTTACTACACAAATAATAGTGGAACTACCTTCCGCCATGAACAAACTGCCACAAGTGAAGCAACGCACTTTGTTACAAAATATGGTTCCGAATATTATATTCCAACTCCATTCCTGAACGATATGAGGGACGGATATGCTTCCAGCACCCCTTCAAAATGGTTTGGGAATTTCACATGGAAAACCGGCGATATTATGGATGCAGGTGGATCCTATGGAGAAGCAGGACTTGCACAAATGCTTGGGATCAGTGAACCAAATTCCCCATATGAAATAGGAGATCCTGACTTTGGGACAGGCAGTGTAGTTGACGTAAAAATCATGCACATCCCAAGTGGCAAATATATCTATGACAAGGAGGTTGTTGTAGCATGAAAGGAATAAATAATGAAGCAGTATCGCCGGTAGTCGGCGTCATGCTTATGCTTGTGGTAACAATTATTATTGCTGCAGTTGTTAGCGGATTTGCCGGAGGACTGGCAGGAAATCAAAAGATGGCCCCGCAGGTAACAATCACTGCAGAACCTGTTGTCAAAGCTTTCCTGGACGAAGATAAAACAAACTCCGAGGCCGATTACGGCATATCTGGTTTTACTGCAAACAATGGCATAGAATTTGAAAATACGGGCGGAGATTCTTTCTCTTTAACTGATATTGACATCCAACTCAGTTCAGGGACCACAAAATATACCCTGTCATATATAGATCAGGTTGACTATTCTTCTGATTGGACCTGTTTGGAAGAGAACATTACTGCAGGTGTTGATTTTGAATATGGTCAAAACTATGTATCTGTACCTGTAGCATGGAATCATTTCGCGAAGATTGGAGGTTCGAGTCTTCAGGACATCTCTATTTCACCCGGTGACAAATTTATGCTCTATGCATGCGGATGTTATGACTCTACTAATTCGGCGTATGGACCATCATCCAGCAATGGAAAATATCTTGTATGGGAACCCAAAGGCACAAGTAATGGATTTGGAGCACAGTTTGGAAAGGAGATTGGATACAAGATTATCGATAAAGATTCTTCAAAAATTATCGCAAGCGGTAATGTTGTATTTAGTTAATAGATAAATTAATGAGGTTTACAACATCCTCAATATCTTTTTTTATTGCTCAAAATTAAAATCATATTTTAACAGGCAAATTCAACAAAATTGAATTTTTTTCATTCTTTTTTAGAAATTTTATTAACGGAAATCTGTAGTTTTGATTCAATTAAATTTTTACCAGCATATCTGGTGTTTTGAAAGTATCCGGACTACTTTGATTGGGCACCTCCTATGTACTCACTTAGCCAAATATACTGACCAAGGGGTTTGCTCCCACAGCAATCAGTGAAGATGCTGATACCTTTCAATCACCCAGACCTTGCTGAGATTACAAAACAACTTTTATCAGATTGATAAATTTCAGAAAAACAAATTACAAAATGTTTTTAATATGATATAATTACAAAAAAAGAAGAGAATACATCACTATTTTCTCCCATGCAATTTGTATATATGTTGTGAAGGAGCATTTCTCAAAATCCCTACATTACACCATTAATCACAATTATTGTATATATTGGTGGAAAATTCAAACTCCACAAGCAGGTACGCCGATCTCAGTATTTATTATATCCAGCGGCTGAGGCAGTCCCTGAATATAATTTATAAGTGCATCAATATCCGCCGGGCCGACATTCACAGTAACTCCCCAGTCCCATGGCGGTGCTAAAACTCCTCCGCCCATGGCATTTCCATAGGCCATATAGTAGTTCATAGCTGCCGTATATGTTGCATCTTCGTCAAGCGGAACGCCGTTAATCAGAACTTCTGTTACCCTGCTGCCAGCAGGCAGGGAGGGATCCCAGGCATATGTTATTCCGGAAACGGAAAGGTACTCCTCCGGCAACGGTTCTTCCCACTGGCGTTCAAGAATGTCTTTTATCTGCTCTCCTGTGATCTCACGTGATGCAACATGCGGCCGGCTGTACCATCCGCCGTACTCTGCAGCAATGGACGCATCCGCAGGGAGGACTGCTTCCAAATCTTCCCAGGCAATGTTGCCTTTAGGGAGATCTGACTGTATAGAACCCGGCAGAGTGCCTGCTGTCACAAGTGCAATATCAGTGTTCATGGCAGCCCGCTGGGAATCAGCCACAAGACTGCCAAGCACTGATTCCCCCGAGGCATCAGGAATTCGTGAAATATTTGCTTCACTTGTTGCAATAACCTCAGAAAGCAGCTTTGAAACGGCTATATTCATTTCAGAAAGCAGTTTCTCAGCGGCAGGATCAGGTGATGTCCCCGGCGACTGATCAGCATATACAGGTACAATAACTGCCGATTTTCTGATAATCTCATTGCTATGAGGGTCAATAAGGAGCTCAACATCTGCATATGCCACCCCGTAAGCATACGCTTCAGCGACAAGGACATCTTTCCCTCCGGCATTTGGAAGATATGCATTTATAAAATCATGAGTATGGGCGGCAAGGACAACGTCTACATCCTCATCAAGTTCAGATACGATCACGGTTACCGGACCTGTAACATTGCAACCTTCACGTGTCGGCCCTGAATACGCCTCCTGATTTCCTCCGTTGTGAAGCAGAACAACAATAGCATGGATTCCCTGTTCCTGAATTTCGGGTACATAACTGTTTATTGCCTCACTTTCGTTTATAAACGATATTTCTTCAATATTCTGTGGAAGCTCAAGAATGGTTGTTTCAGTAGTAACGGCACCGATGAAAGCCATCTTTGCACCATTTATTTCACGGATTGTGTATGGCGGGAAAACGGGTGTTTTGTTATCTTTCCACACAACATTTGCACAAATGTAGTCCGCCATGGCGCCGGGATATGGATTTATGGTGTGCTGTATTTTTGTGTCCCCGTTTCCGCCGTAGATAATACGCATCAGCTCATCCATTCCGTCATTAAATTCATGATTGCCGGGAATCGAGATTAAATTGCATTTTGTGCATTTTCCGCTGTCCAGCGGATTGCATTCATTGCTCACTAATGAATTAAAGAACTCAATTGCGGGCTCATCCTGAAGGAGAGCTGATTCTGCCGGAGATGCCCCAATTGTATCGCCAGTCAGAGCTATTACAGTATAATCCGCATCTGATGAATCCATGGCCGAATTAAGATATGATGCCAGAACGGGAGCACTCCCTGCCGGCCGGCAATTCAGCTCCTGTCCGGGATATAGATGCCCGTGGAAATCGTTGACCGCTAAAATAGATACATTAACCGGATTTGAAGAGTCCTGTGCGTTTTGGCATCCTGCTGAAAAAGAAACAGCTGCCAGAGCCATAATAATCAGGCATATGAGAATGTTTCGTTTGATATTATGTGATAGTGTCATAGTAATCTCCAAAAAATACACATTTTAATTTGTTCTAAATAAAAATAATTTTACCTGTGGCCACCGACTCATTATACAATAATTTTTAATCCAGACTTTGAAATGGAGGATTCTCAGTTGAAAATAGTCTATATCAGCGCCGGAACAGGCGAAAATCCATGGATAGAGGAGGCCGCGGCGTCCTGCAGAAAATCAGGACTCCAGATAGAGGTTGTACAGTCAACTTCCGAGGCTCTTGATTCAGAGGAGAAAAAATTTGCAGAAATTCTTGAAGATGTCAGAGTTTGTCAGCTTTTGGTGGTGAGCAATCACGGTAGTGCAACATATTTCAAGAAATTCGATCGCCTCATAAATACAGCGAAAGAATACAGCATAAATACATTTTTTGTAAGTTCGGTCAGAGAGGAAATGGCCGAGAATCGTCATCTCT
>NZ_JBSREC010000016.1:0-8380 GCF_055145805.1 Methanomicrobium sp.
GTTACGATCACCACGTCTGGTTCGGCAGGTTCATCATCAACCACTTCATACCTGGCACTGCCTTCGGTTCTTCTGGTCTTCTATCATATGAGCACGCCGTTCTACATGATTGGAGTAATACTCGCAATCGCCATGGGTTTTGACCTGATCTCAAAAGAACGTGAGAATAAGTCATTAAAAATTCTCCTCGCCCATCCGGTATACCGGGATGAAGTTATAAACGGAAAGGCCCTGGGCGCAATTGCAGCACTCTCCCTTGCCTTCGGGATTGTACTGCTTATTTCATTTGCAACATTACTCATATTCAGTCTTGTACCAAATGCAACGGAAGTCCTGCTAATTATACTCTTCTGCGGTTTCTCTTTCCTCTTCATATTCACTTACTTCTCCATTGCACTCTGCATGTCGGCAATTACCGAAGACAGCGGTAAAGCACTTATCTACACTATGATAATATACACTCTTTTTGCGGGCCTTATTCCGATAATTATGAGCACACCTGCAATAAGTGATCTAGTAGTCGGACAGGCACCGGAAATGCCGGATATCGCATATGACCAGATGAGTCAGGCAAATGGGGAAAATCCTGAACTGAAACTGTACCAGCAACAGATCAGGGAATACTCAGAACGGCGAACGACATTTATGCAGACCTTATCGCTCTTCTCCCCGACAAATAATTACCAGAAGATCACGACTAGTCTCACCAACCCTACTGTCGCACGCGCCATATACGGGCAGGCGATAGGAGATGCAGGAAATGGTGAGACAGGAGTTGACATTCCGGGAATCTTATCCAACCTTTACATAAATATTATCGCACTCATCCTTTTACCGGTAACTTTCTTCGGGATTGCATATGTCAGGTTCATGAGAATAGATATCCGGTAATGAAGAATAAAACATGCACAAAAACCAACCTCAGACATCCTCTCTTTTTTCATGCCTTAATTTCACTGATTCCAATTATCGTTTTTATCCCGTCTTATGCAGTTGCTGACTTTACCACATCTATGAATTCCAATGTCACAATACAACGTAACATACACACGGAAAAATTGTAAAAGCAGGGACGAGAAAAGATTATCTGACTCTTAATACACAGGGATTTTAAAATAAGGCCTTGTAAAAATTCTTTTGTAAATTAGCGTAAATAAAAATTGCATGAAAGAATTACACCCAGGTCAATGATTAAACAAAAAATTCAAATGAGCTGCAATACTTTTTGCAAAAAAATCAGGAATATATAATTCCTTTTTTTAATTTTGATATAATCACAAAAATTGCGGGAAAGATTATATCGCATCATACCTTAAAAAAGAAACATGAAAGAGATAATAGGAGTTGCCAGGAGTTTCAACGGACTGCAGGTTTCATACCTTTTAGGAGAAGAGACAATATCAGAACTTTTCAGCTACGAAAACCTGATTGAAATGAAGATAAACGTATCTGATCTCGTGGCAAATCCCTCTCATTACGCATTTGAACCAGAAGGACCTGCAATTGTAAGAACAGATTTCTGCGGGAAACATTAAGAAAAAACCGGAAGAATCTGCGAAATAGGCTTTATATTCTTAATTAAATTCTAATTTAAAGTGTATTTTCCCAGGATTTGGAATAATACAACACTACCAATATATATTATAAAAATAGACTCTTAAAAAAGGATGATGAACGAAAAAGTACTAAAAGCCATAACAAATATCGAACTGGCGGTCTACTTTGCCTTAATGATACTTTTAACGATAGTAATAGTCTTTTCATTGTATGAACTTGTAGTAATGATGGCAATCAGTCTGTTATACGACGACTCTGTATATCTCCTTGAAGCACACGGCATTTTACAGTTCTTTGAGTTTTTCCTGCTTATTTTAATAGGAATAGAACTTATGGAAACCATAAAATCATTCCTTGCAACGCAAAAACTTGAAGTTGGAATTGTAATAATACTTGCAATAATAGCAATTTCAAGAAAGATAATTGTACTCGACCCGAATACTGCATCCGATCTTGAACTTATCGGTATAGGTGCAGTCGTAATTGCCCTGACCGCAGGCTACTACTTCGTTAAAAAAGCAGACTCATTAAAACCCTGAAGACAATAATTTTCATCTTTTAAAATAATTTTAACAGATTTTTAAGCAATAAAAAATTAACAGTCAATAACTTATTTTTCGCTTTAATATTCAGACCCTGCCATATGCATCATCAAATCTTTCAATATCATCCTCATTGAGATATTCACCTATCTGAACCTCTATTACCTCAAGCGGAATTTTACCTTTATTTGCAAGCCTGTGCATAGCACCTGCCGGAACATATGTACTCTCTCCATGGGAGAGGGTTTTTGTGCCTGAATTAACAGTAACCTCAGCACTACCGCTAACAACAACCCAGTGTTCACTTCTGTGATGATGCTTTTGAAGTGAGAGAATACTTCCCGGTTTTACCGATACTCTCTTTATCTTATAAAATTTGTGTTCTTCCAGAATAGTGTAAGATCCCCACGGCCGGTTAACTGTGAGATGATACTTTGCAATATCATCTTCCCTCTCCTGATATATCTGGACAATTTCCCTGACAGACTCGGTGCTCTTGAGATCACAGACCAAAAGTGCATCGCCGGTATCTATGACAGCAGTATTATTAATTCCGATAAGTGCAACTTTTTTATTGCCGGATGAGACAAAATTCCCCTTTGAATTCAAAAATTCAGCACTGCCTGCATTTCCGTTCTCATCAGGAGTCTTCATCTCATACATCGATTTAAAGCTTCCAAGATCACTCCAGAAACAGTCAAGCATAACAACCGCAATCTTTTCTGATCTTTCAAGAAGGCCGTAATCTATTGAGACTGAATCAAGCTTTTGGTAATCCACCTCACCAGAGGAGAATCCGGCTGCTATTTCCGGCTGATACTTCTTTGTTTCTGAAAGAAAAACCCGGGACGAGAAGAGAAATATTCCACTGTTCCAGAGATAGCCTGAAGATACATATTTTTTTGCAAGCTCCAAATTTGGTTTTTCCTTAAATGCAGAGACTTCATATCCAAATTCAAGAGACTTTCCGGGATTTATATATCCGTAACCGGTGTTGGGGCAGTCCGGTTTTATTCCAAAGACAACAATATGATTTTTTGCAAGTTCTGCTGCCTTTTTAAAAATATCAACAGACTCATCAGACAAAACATGATCACTTGGGAAAACAATTATCTCACAATCATCATCGTCTCTGCAGATCTCTTTTACGCCCCACATAATTGCCGGAAGTGTATTTTTGCCAGCAGGCTCCTTTAGGATATGATTTTCCGGAATGTTAAATCCGAGATCTTCTATCTGATTTTTGACAATAAACTGATAAAGCTCGTTTGTTACAACGATTATCTCTTCAGGACTACTTAATTTAAGGGCTCTTAGAAAAGTATTCTGAAACAGAGAACTGCCATTAATATTCAGAAACTGTTTGGGATAATATTTACGCGATAAAGGCCACAGACGGGTGCCGGTCCCCCCTGCAAGAATGATTGTTTTCATATTTATTCCACCAGATATAAGAGTTTAGTTTTTATTAATACTGCTTAAAGAGATATCAGTCGTTATTTTATTATTAATTTGTGAAAACATTTATTCCCTTCCGGACAGTAATGACTAAAAATGCAGGATTTGACAATTATGAAAACAATTCCCAAAGCACTACACATTATGATTGCCCTGGTTATTATTTCAGTAATATTGATCTCCGGGTGCACCACAACGCAGTCAGGACAGGCAGGTTCACATAACTTTGAACAGACTATATCACTTCCCGAACAGCACTACAGACCGGACGGGTCATGCTACTATACATCATTAATAGACGTTACAAATTCAGGACAGGGGCCTGCAATGAATGTAATGGTACGATGCGCCTTAAAAGATCAGGTTACAGGAGATACTGCCGATAGTGAGAGCAGATTTTTTGAAGTGATAGATGAGGACGATCACAAAGCGTTTTCTGTAAGCCTGGATGGTGAATGCGGCAAAAATTACGCAATCGGCGTTGATGTAACAGAGGATTACAAATGAAGATTGTCGGGTTATGCGCAAGTCCGAGAGGCAAAAAAAGCAGCACAATGTCTCTTGTAAAACAGGGACTTTTGGGTGCGGGGAAAAAGGGAGCCAAAACAGAATTTATAAACCTCTGCAAAAAAGAGATTAAATTCTGTACAGGCTGCAATGTATGCTACAAAAAAGGCAAATGCATCCACAATGATGATTTTAAGGAGATATTTGAGGCAATTTTGGAGAGTGACGGAATAATTCTGGGATCTCCTAATTACATAAACTCCGTATCTGCACAGATGAAGGTATTTTTGGACAGACTTGCCGATGCTATTCACTGTCAGAGATTCACCGGAAAATACGGTTTCTCGGTCTCAACCGCAGGCGGTTCAAACTCAGGACTTGTTTGTGATTATCTCAACAATACTCTTTTAATTCTCGGTGCAAATACTGTAGGAAAAGTGAATATTGATATAGGAGCGAATCCGGACGGTTTTTCTGATGCACAGACTGAAGCTTTTCTGATGGGGGAGAGGCTTTTTGACGCAATTGAGAAAAAAGAGACCTGGCCTGAACAGGAAAAACTTCACACCGATATGAAGGAGAGAATGAAATATATTGTCACTCTTAACAAAGAAGAGTGGAAATCCGAGTATGACTACTGGAAAAAAGAGGGATGGCTCTGATAAAAAGATCAATTTTCAAATATTTTTTTAAGCCTTTTATCCACATTTAAAGAGTGTGTTCCTCTCCAGTAAAGCTTCCTGCACAAAGGGCACCACATAAATTTCAGATCTTTTTTTCCAGACGGGGCATAAGAGGAATTATTAATCTCATCCGAAGAGGCAGGCCGAAGAGATGTATTGCAGACAACACATCTCTGCATTCCCGGTGAATGCGAGCTGTCAATTAATCCTACCTTAAAAAGCTGCTCTACCTGGCAAAGCACATCATCGGACTTTAATAAAACGGCAGAATATTTTTTACCTCTTCCTGCAAGCTCTCTGTCGCGTGTTAAAAGATATCGCCCTTCTTCTTTTGCAATCTCTAAAAGAAGTGTATCTTCGCGGCTGTTTCCCGGAGTCAGGGAGACAGCACTCCTGGTATCATATCCCATAAATCTGAGATAACGGGTTAAAACACCAAGCATTCTGTCTGTCAGAAAACGATTCATATCATCCATTTAAAATCCATTTATTCTAAAAAAATTATATGAAAATCCTGCTGTCAGACTGAATTTACAACAGGTATCTCTGCACCGCATTTTTCACAGATATGCCCTTTTAAGCTGACATTATTCTGTGTGAATCCATTGCGTTCGATAAGAAGTGCGCCGCAGTTATGGCACCATGTATTGCTGAAAGGATGGGATGCGACATTTCCAATATAAGGATACCTGATTCCGGCATCCTTTGCAAACTGGTATGCTTTTTCGAGTGTTTTAATAGGAGTAGGGCCTATGTCCGTCATATTATAGTCGGGGTGAAACCTTGTGAAATGAACAGGAGTGTCCTCACCGAGATTTTCATATATCCATTTTACAAGATTTTTTATCTCTTCATCAGAATCATTTATGCCCGGAATCAGAAGTGTTACTGTTTCTATGTGCATACCGCATTCTTTTGCCTTTATTGTCGCATCCAGTACAGGCTGAAGTTTTGCTTTACAGACCCTGTGATAGAAATCTTCTGTGAAGGCCTTTATGTCAACCCTGAATGCATTGAGCATTCCGGAAAGCTCGGACACCGCATCTTCGGTCATATACCCGTTTGTCACATAAATTGTGCCAAGACCCTCCTTCCGTGCAATCTTTCCCATATCCATTGCATATTCATGCCAGATTGTCGGCTCGTTATATGTCCATGCAATACTTTTGCAATGGTAATTTTTTGCCTTTAAAACACCCTCATCCGGGCTTAGGGAATGAAGAAATCCTGCTGTTGTACACTGCGAAATTTCCCAGTTCTGGCAGTGGCTGCATTTAAAATTGCATCCAATGCCGCCAAGCGAGTAAACATTTGTACCGGGAAGAAAGTGATTAAGCGGTTTTTTCTCTATTGGATCAACAGCCTCCGCACTCACCTTTCCGTAGCTTTCAGCATATAATATCCCGCCCCGGTTCATCCGGACTCCGCAGATTCCGGTTTTTGTATCAGCAATTGTGCATCTGTGGCTGCAGAGACTGCATTTTACAGAACTGTTATCTTTTTTTTCGTAAAGCCGGCATTCATGCATTTAAATAAATCCCCCTGCAATGATTCTTTTTCTGCACTCATATGTAATGACTTTTGCCGTCAGCCGTCAACTCAGGGAAATGTTAATTTATATGAATGATCTTTACTCAACTTATGTCAGAAATCCATATGCTGACGTATTTGCGGAGAGATGGAGATGGCAATTGATCCTGTATGCAAAATGACTGTGGATGAGAAAACTGCTAAGTACTCATCAGATTATAAGGGAAAGAAATACTATTTCTGTGCACAGGGATGCAAAGTATCCTTTGATAAAGAGCCGGATAAATACCTTCAAAATTAAAAGAGCATCTTTACAGAATATTGCAGATTTCAGCCCTCCCGGGTTATGCATGAACCGCCCGGCATAATTTTATTTCTCATAATCAAAAATCCAAAAAGACTGAATGATCATGATCTTTATTACAGTCATAAATCATAAGATCAAATATTTAGAAAGAATATATGGTATTATAACCAAAGTTTAGTTCTGATATGAAAAAAATTGTAATCTCGCTTGGCGGCTCTATTCTTGTTCCCTCACTTGAATCAAATAATATCAGACAATACCGTGATGTTCTGACTGAATTATCGGAAAAATATCAGATCTTTGTGGTCATCGGAGGCGGCGGGGAGGCCAGAAGATATATTGATGTTGCGCGCTCCCTTGATATTGACGAGGCGACATCAGACGAACTGGGTATACTGGTAACAAGACTAAATGCATCGCTTCTTTCCTGGGCAATCGGCAATTCTGCATATCCGGCTGTTGCAGAGAACTATACTGACGCCCTAAAATATGCTGAGTCCGGCAAAATTGTAGTGATGGGCGGCGTTACACCCGGACAGACGACTGATGCGGTATCTGCTGTTATTGCAGAGAGGGTAAAAGCAGATCTCTTGATAAATCTTACATCAATAGACGGCATTTATTCAGAAGATCCAAAAAAGAACAGCAATGCAACAAAATTTGATTATATGACACCTGACGATCTGATAAATATAGTCTCAGGCGGAAAGATGGGTGCGGGCTCAAACAATGTAATTGATCTTGTCGCTGCAAAAATAATCCAGAGAAGCAGGATACCCCTGATTGTTATTGACGGAAACAGTCCGAAAAACCTCACAGATGCACTTTTAACGGGCAGTTTCTCCGGATCCTTTGTATGCGAAACAAAAAAAGATATTCTGCCGCTCTGATACAGTTTCAATATTAAATCGGCACATTTTTTAATATTACAGTGGAATATATGATGTCACAAACGGGGTAGTAGGGTAGCCTGGTCCATCCTAGAGCGTTTGGGACGCTTTGACGGCAGTTCGAATCTGCCCTACCCCATTTAAGTGTTTTTTTATGCAGACTTTGAGTGCTTGCAGAATATATTCAGTTCTTAAAAAAATTTACGTGAATAAAGATACGAATTTCAATTTTCTTGAGTTTGAAAACCCTTTCCAGATTCTTGTAATGACAGTTCTTTCTGCACAGACAACCGATAAAACTGTAAACAGGGTAAAACAAGAGCTCTTCAAAAAATATCCCGACTGCAAAAGTCTTGCAGAAGCAGATATAAACGACGTTGAAAGTATAATCAAAAGCACCGGATTTTATCATTCCAAGGCAAAAAACATAATTGCGGCCTCAAAACTTTTATGCAGCCGTTTTGGAGGTATTGTTCCGGATACAATAGAAGAGCTTGTAACACTCCCGGGTGTCGGGAGAAAAACTGCAAACATTGTTTTAAACCACGCTTATGGAATAAACGAGGGGATTGCGGTTGACACACACGTAAAAAGGGTTGCTCTTCGTCTGGGGATGACAGACAACACAGATCCGGATAAAATAGAGAGGGATTTGACCGCCCTTCTTCCAAAGAAAGTATGGGGAAAGATTAATTTTCTTTTAATATCGCACGGGCGCAAAGTCTGTGATGCCAGAAAACCTGCATGTGATATTTGCGAGATTAAGGATTTGTGCAGATATTATAAAGAAGAGAAAAAGGCATTACAAGAGACTTTTTTAAGAAAAAAATAATTAAAATTTAATTTTGTTTAATTGTTTTCCAGATATGCCGCAATTCTGTCGCCGACATTCTGCTCAAGGTTTCT
>NZ_JBSREC010000017.1:0-13727 GCF_055145805.1 Methanomicrobium sp.
GCTCTTCCGATCTGTGGTCAGTTTTAAAATATCGGATGTCACAGTGACAACTGGTGAATCTTCAACCGGTGGCGGAAGCAGCAGCAAATACACTTCGGGTATTCACTCATTTGAGGGTGTACCAACCGAGGTTCCGTACCACTCTTTTCTGAATCTAAAAATCTCTGACAACAGTACAGGGGAAGTTGTGAAACAGGGAGGATTTGGCAGAGAATATCCGTCAACTGATGAGCAGGACCTTTTCATATATGAAACCGGTGAATACAGGGTTGATATGTATGGCAATGGTCTTGATGTGGATCTTAAGATATTTTCAGGAACGACACCGGAAAATCCCGATGCCATCGGAGTTGACACTGCTGCTTCAGTTAAATTTTCTGAACTGGCAAAAACGACTGCATCCTCTGCAGCAGAAGACCCTTCATGTCAGGAAGAGGCCTGGTGGTGAGAAAAAACATGTCTGAAATCTCTATGCCAAAGGCAGAAACACATGATGATTATCTAAAGCATACTCAAAGCAATGCAGATTCTAATTCATACGATGATGATTACGAATTTTTGCCCCAGGATGATTTTCATCTCCCGGATGACTTGGATATTAATGGCTTTAAAACAGAAGGGATTTCCGGCGATTATAGTGATTCTGAGATTTTATTTAATTCATCTTCAGACAATATTTTTTCAGAGGAAAGCAGGGAAATTTTAAAATCAGAAAATCCTGCAAAACCTGGAAGAAGATTCTCGTTTAAGAAATCTGCAAAGCCAAAGGCAAAACCAAAAACCGGCACTGTAAAGGAGATGCAGCAACCAAAGCAGGAAAATTTTTTGAGGCGGACAGCAGGCAGAATTGCCAAAAGTATTGAAAACAAAGTAAAGAAAAAAGCCCCTGTAGATTCCAGTGACTCTCCTGAAAAAATTCTGATCCGTTTTAAAGAGAATCTGAATTACCTGAATAAAGAGCTGAAGAATTATAAAACTGAAGAGGAGTGGAGCGAATCACTTCTAAATACTAAAAATCTTTCCGGTATGCCCGGAGAAGGAAAAAAACTTGTTCTCCCTCCCGGTTATGAGGAGCTTGAAAGGTACTGGCTCAGAGCACCACATTCATATGCTGTAATCGCCCGCAACAGAGAGAATAATAAAAGTTATCTTGTATATGAACCGGGACTATCTGAAAAAGAACATCTGATTCTTGAAGAAACGGATGCACAGTTAAGAGCTGTTCTTCTCTATGATTCGGCAGCAAAAAAAGATGAAATGGAGATAGAATATGAAACAGTCATCAGGATAATAAAAAAACTTGATCCTCATATTGAAAAAGAAAGAACAGATATTATCTGCTATTATCTTGTAAGAAATTTTCAGGGTTATGGAAAACTTGATCCTCTTATGCATGACGAAAACATTGAGGATATTACCTGCAACGGGTTTGATAATCCGCTATTTATCTATCACAGAAAGTACTCAAATCTTCCTGTAAATATTATTTTTGATAAAGAGGAACTAAACAGGTTTGTTTTAAAAATAGCCCAGAAGGCTGATAAGCAGCTCTCACTTACAACACCTCTTGTTGATGCCTCCCTTCCCGGAGGTGCAAGGGCCCAGATAACATACACTGATGTTGTATCATCAAAGGGGAGCTCATTTACGATTCGAAAATTCAAATCCGATCCAATGACGCCTGTTGATCTTATAGATTATGGTACATATGATGCAGAGATTCTTGCTTTTATCTGGCTCTGTGTTGAAAACAGAAAGAGTGCCATTGTGGTGGGTGGAACTGCAAGCGGAAAGACCTCAATGATGAATGCATTTTCACTTTTCATCCCGCAATTTGCAAAAATAGTCTCAATTGAGGATACAAGGGAGATTCAGATGCCCCATAAAAACTGGCTCCCTATGAAGACAAGGGAGAGTGCATCTGAATCCGGAAAAGGAAATGTCGATATGTTCTCCCTTCTTAAAACAGCACTCCGACAGAGGCCGGAATATATTATCGTGGGGGAAGTGAGAGGTGCCGAGGCACAGACTCTTTTTCAGGCCATGAATACAGGCCATACCACTTATTCAACCCTGCATGCCGGGGGAGTTGAACAGGCAATAAATCGCCTTACAACAAATCCGATCAATGTGCCTGTTGCAATGTTCGGAGCACTTGATTTAATTATAATTCAGCAGCTTCAGCATATAGACGGCAGAATGGTAAGAAGGTGCATAACACTTGATGAAGTGGTTACAGAAAAAAGCGATATTAAATATAATGTCCTTTACAGCTGGAATCCTGTAGGTGATAAATTTCAAAAAGTTTACACTGAATCAAAGATTTTAAAAGACATTGCATATAGTCACGGATGGGCTCCTGAAGAAACCGAAAGGCAGGTTCGGATAAGAAAAGATATACTTGAAGGCCTTCTAAAAAAAGGCATCCGCAACTCAGATGAGATAACGGCAGTATTTGATGAATTTTCAAAGAGTGGCATATATGAATTTGAAGAATAATTTTCTGATATCTTCCCTGAATACAAAAGATTTTCAAAAGTCACTTAGGGCTGCACAAATACCAATAACTGGCGATGAATATCTCCTTTTACTAATTCTCAGTATATTACTTGCAGGAATAAACTATATTCTGTTACTAACTGTTATCCTGCTTTTAGATTTAGATATAAATCCAATATCATTTCTTCCGCCGGAATTATCCGCATTGCTATTTTTCGTAATTTTTGTCGGAGGCCTTTTTGTTTTTGCCTATATGTATCCAGGTCTTGTTGCTTCAGGCAGAAAGACGAGAATTGAGCTTGATCTCCCGTATGCTATCACATATATGCAGGCCCTTTCAAAAACAATGACTCTCTTTTCGATTTTTAAGGGTGTCTCTGAAAATGACGATCTCTACGGAGAGGTGTCAAAAGAGTGTGCAGTGATAGTAAGGGATGTTGAATATTTTGGTGATGATCTTCTCTCCGCAATAAGAAATCTTCAGGATATAACGCCTTCTCCAAATTTTTCCGAACTTCTAAACGATCTTGCAATGGTTTTTAAGACAGGTGGCAGTATGACAGATTTTTTTGCATCAAAATCGGTCCATTACCGTGAGACTGCAATGCAGGAGCTTGAAAATACCTTAAAAACTATGGAGATAATGGCAGAGATTTATGTAACAGCCTTTGTTGCAGGACCTATTGCAATTATGATAATGATTGTGGCACAGAATCTGTCAGGTCAGAGTACAGTTGACCTTTTAGGGCCACTGATGTATATCGGCCTTCCCATAGGTGCGGCAGTTATGATCTTTCTTCTTTATATCATGATGCCGCCTGACAGTCTTCAGGTAAGCAGAAAAGAGATGCAGCAGTCAGAGTATGCTGATGTTTGTAGTGAGGATTCTGAAACACAGCCCGTTGATGAAAATTTCCTCAAAAATCTCCGTTCAAATAAACAGGCACTGAAAATAAAAGCTATTCTTAAAAATCCTTTGAGATATTATGTATCTGATTATCAGTACAGCTTAGTATTTGGAATGATCGCAGCCTGCGTTGTTTCACTGTTGTACATGAATGGATTAATCTCAGAACTATTTCCAGGATATACATTTGAAGCATTTATATGCATTCTTATTTCGGCATTCATGCTCCCTGTTGGATTTGCATATGAGGCGAGAAACTGGTACCTTAAACAGTTTGAATCACAGCTTCCCGGATTTTTGAGGGAAATTTCTGATATGAAGGATATGGGTATGACACTTCAGAGTGCAATTCACATAATTTCCACAAGCAAGATTGGAGTTTTAACATCTGAAATAAAGGTGGCGTCTGATGAGATTGTTATGGGGACGAGTGTCTCAAATGCTCTCTACAGACTTGAGGAAAGAATAGGGCTTGTATCTGTTAAAAGAGCGATATCACTTGTAATTAAGGCCAGTGAGATTACCGATCACTTAAGAGAAATACTTGCGATTGCAATAGGAGATCTTGAGCATTATCTTAAGATGAAGAATGAAAGATTTGGTGTTTCCTTCATCTATGTCGCAATCATTTATCTTTCATTTGGAATTTTCCTCTACTCGGCCTATCAGTTAAATGTCTCATTTGTAGAGAGTTTCAAAGGATTTGATATCAATTTCAATCTGGAGTCTAACATATCCGAGATGTTTCATATCTCTATGATCCTCGGTTTTTTTTCAGGGGTTATGGCAGGCCAGCTGAGCTCAAACAACGTGCTTGCAGGTTTAAAACATAGTATTGTGTTTATGGTAGCATCTTTGGTGCTTTTCACTATTATCATATGAGATTTAGGGGTTTTTGAGGAGATGAAAGTAAAAAGAGAAAGAGAAGAGGCAGTATCTCCTGTTATCGGCGAGATGCTCATGCTAAGTCTTGTACTCATCATTGTATCGATATTTGCAGTATCTGCATCTCAGTTTATCCCGGAGGACAGGGAGCCTTCAGTAAATATGATGGTGGGAGGGACGGATTCTACCGGATACAATGTTTCATTCTGGCATAAAGGCGGTGATCCGATTGTTAAAGGAGAACTAAAAGTCATATTTTCAAACGATCTAAACAGAATCATCGAATCCCAGGATAATATCACGATATGTAATGATCCCCTGACAAGAACCCTGCTGCCGGGGGATTTTATGACGGTTAAGACAGTGGAGAATATAAGCGGTTGGGATGTTCAGATAGTTACATCCAGATCAGTTATCTTTTTCGGGAGGATTGAGGATTGAAAACTGATGAAGCCGTTGCACCGGTTGTAGCGGTGCTTTTGATCCTTGCGGTAATTGTTACAATCATGTCGATGTATTTCTGTACATATGTTCCTTCTCTAAAGCAGCAGGCAGAAATAGGGCACCTTGGTGATGTTGAACGGGAATTTCTGTCATTTTCATCTGATATAGAAAATGCGGTCTGGCAAAAATCAGACGGAAAACTTTCCAGAAGTTTTGAGCTCGGCGGGGGGGATGTGTTTTTATCGTCAATTAAATCAGGAGGGACACTTCAGGTTGAAGATGATGCAATGCTGTTCGGCTTTAATGTAACAATTCTAAATGACGATTCTTTATCAACAACCACCATACCCGAACGGAATTCCTCTCTTGTGAAATTTTCGTACCGGCCCCTGAGCAATTTCTGGCAGGACCAGGGTTATTCATGGCAGTATGGCTATGTCAATCTTACAACCGAATATGGTAAACAGACTCCTTTGCTGTCTAAAAATATGGATGCCGTTCTTAATGATATTGAAAATAGTTCAGGGCTTTTTTCATCACTTTTTGATATGGATTATAATTATGAGCCTGTATTTCAACCAGATGGAACAGGTAACTATACCGGAACAAGATACCTAAACTGTACCGGGTTATCCATGACCATAGTAAACTTAGAGAAAGGCAAAGAAAGTTACGCAAGCGGGAATGGTGCTGCAATGCTAAAGCTTGAAACAAAAGTAAATCCTCCTTCAAGATCTGTTAATGCAACAATGTTAAATTTCACATTTTATGACTGCAAATTTCCTGAAGTGAATGAAATTATCTGGGAAAATATTAATAATAAACTTCTTTCTTTTAGAGACAGGGGGCTTGACAACGTCGTAGTTTCATGTTATTCTGATGCAGGCAGTAGCTATGGCGGAGTTTTAGGTGTTGAATTCACTTACCCTGTCACAATATTTATAAAAGAAGTAGATATGGCAGTTTCGGCATCCTGATAAACAATATTTTTTAAAGATTTTTCTTCGCGTCCTCTAATGCATCCTCAAGCGATTTTATAAATTTTTTCCCTGCAGTTTTAGCTTTCTTTTTAATTTCACTCCTTCCTTCTTTTGTCCCAAGAAGAGCATTCCCCAGATTGATTACGTTGTCAACCGCATTTTTAACTGAACTGGCAGTATCAGCAATTAATTTGTCGATATCATCATTTTGGGGTTCATCATCCCTGCTTTCTGATTTTTCCTGATTTTTATTATCCTCAAAATCTGCAGGTTCCGGCTCTGAAATCTCATCCACCCATATCCTCTTCTTAAAATGTCCCTGTTTTTCTTCCATTGTTTTTTTTCTTGTAACTGTTATCATAAATAGATTAAATTATGTGGATTGTATTCTGCCCAAAATTACCGGATGATAATTAATATCAGGCAATAACATGGGTTAAAAATAAAAAATGCTTAAACCATTCCTGCTATTGAACCCAGATTGTGAATTGCAACAATCAGATACCAGCCGATTATTGCAGAAAGGGCAAATGTTCCTGAATTTTTGATTCTTGAGTTGCAGTATAATACAGCTGTGGTTATCAGGGCAAACACAAGCGTCTTTACTCCTGCATGAAACAGTTCTGAATTTACAATGCCTTTCATTAACAGATTCAGTTCACATCCTCCGTTTGATAGTATAAACTGCGTTGTTGTAATATCAAGAAAGAATAGAACTGCAAGAAATATTAAGCCTGCAGCAATTCCTTTGCCTGAATTAAAATCCTGAAATAAAATATGGTATTTTTTACAATCTGTCATTTCCTTTGCATACCTCCCGCACTGTCTCTTATTATTGCCACATGTAATGCCTATCAGATATAATGTTATTGGATGTTGCAGGAAACATAACACTATTTTTGAAAATGAACTGCATGAAGTATGAAAAAAGGATTATTTTTGAGTAATATCTAAATTAAAACTTATATGTGGCAATTTTATTTTCGGTAAATTTCGCTTATTACTAATAATATTAACAAATTCACAATAAGTATAACTAAATAAAATAAAAAAAATCCCTGTGGATTCAATATCTGCACATCAACCAATTTCTAAAATTTGATCCTTATACTTAAATTGATATTGAGTCTGAGAGTTAATATCATTAGGTTAACTTAAAACCATAATTAATTATGTTTGTGGGTGCATATGTTACTGAGAAGATTTTGCGCTGCCATGTTTTCAAATTTATAGTAAAAAAATGCGCAGCCTGCACTCACTAAACCGACATGAAAAAGACGCTTTTCGTGAATGATATGGTATTTAGGATATAATATGTCGTATTTTCAGAAAAAGACCGGCCTCAAAGCAGATTAAAATCAGAGGGGTAATAAATATGGATGAAAATAAGGATGTCACAAATAAATTAAAAATAAAATATTTGTTCAATCACTCTTTTTTAAAGGATTACAAAATTAATTCATATAAAAAAGACATCATTAAAAAATTACTGATATACTGTACACCGGTACTTTTATTCTTCATCTCCCTGTTTTTGGGGAGATACATGATTGACCCTGTAGAAGGGCTTAAAATTTTATTTTCAGTGTTCCCGTTTATTCCGATAGAACATACATGGAACTCTATTAATGAAACTGTTATATTCCAGATACGACTCCCGCGGATTATTGCCGCAATGCTTATAGGCGGTGGTCTTTCAATTGCAGGTGCCTCGTATCAGGGTCTTTTTAGAAATCCGCTTGTTTCTCCGGACATTCTGGGGGTTGCATCGGGAGCAGGTTTCGGTGCGGCGCTTGCAATACTAATTTCAGGAAATCCCTGGATTATTCAGGTTTTAGCTTTCATATTTGGAATTGTTGCTGTAATGATAACATGCATTATCAGCAGGGCATACAAAGGAACAGGGACTCTCGTCCTTGTATTGTCCGGAATAGTCGTAGGAGCGCTTTTTTCAGCACTTTTGTCAATGTTAAAATACGTGGCAGATCCATACGACACTCTGCCTGCAATTGTATTCTGGCTGATGGGAAGTCTTGCATCTGTCACGTTATCTGATCTTATATCAGTTGCACCTCCGATTCTTATTGCCGGATTTATTATCTACATAATCAGATGGAGAATAAACATTCTCTCGGTGGGTGATGAAGAGGCAAGGGCTCTTGGTATTGATACCAAAAATATGGCACGGATAATCATAATCTGTGCAACTGTTATCACTGCCTCCTGTGTATGCATTGCAGGAATTATAGGATGGGTAGGACTTGTCATACCGCATATTGCAAGAATGCTTGTAGGCCCTGATTTTAAGCGCCTGATTCCTGCATCAGCACTTCTTGGGGCTTCATATCTTTTAATTGTGGATGATATATCCCGGACTCTGATTTCAACTGAAATTCCGCTTGGAATTCTCACCGCTCTAATAGGTGCTCCGTTTTTTGCATATCTTCTTACCAGAAAAAAGGTGGGGTGGCTTTGATCTTAGATATAAATGACATATCATTTTCATATGACGGTAACATACAGATTTTTGAGGATATCTCTTTTTCCGTAAAGCAAGGTGAAATTATGTCAATTATCGGAAAAAACGGCATAGGGAAGTCCACACTGATAAAATGTCTGATTAATTTATATTCTGTTAATTCGGGATATGTAAAAATTATGAATCAGGATATCAGATCATTGTCTGCCCAAAGTCTGGCAAGAATAATCGGATATGTTCCACAGGGGCACCAGACTGTCTTTCCATTTACAGCTCTTGATTTCGTTATTATGGGACGCTCCCCGCATCTTTCGTTTCTGGCATCCCCCGGTGAAAATGATGTCAGAATTGCTGAGGAGGCAATTAATAAAATTGGTGCGGAGTATCTTAAAGACAGACTCATTAATGAAATAAGCGGAGGAGAAAGGCAGATGCTTATGCTTGCACGTGCACTTGCACAGGAAGCTAAAGTTCTCATTCTTGACGAACCCACATCACATCTTGACTTTGGAAACCAGTTAAAAGTCCTTGGCGCAATTGAAAAACTCTCAAAAGAGGGAATAGCAGTTGTAATGAGTACACATTTTCCGGATCATGCATTTATGCTGTCAAGTCAGGTTGCAATAATGCAGGATAAAAAATTCATTGCACAGGGAGATGCAGGGGATGTTATCACAAGACAAAATCTGAAAGTGGCTTACGGAGTAGATGTTGCAATAAGTCATGTAAAAGATGCCGGAAGAAATGTATGTGTCCCTCTTTCTTTTTAAAAAAATTTAGTGAAATATTGGTCAGTTCTTTTTTGGATTCGTTATTTTTTGCAGGGTCTTTTACCGGTTCAGGTTATGTGTCTGTATTTTGCATATGCCGGTTTTGTTCTCAGAAATGTTGCATCCTGTTTCATACATTCACACTTCATTGTAAGACCCTTTTTTAATTACAATCCAGAAACCCGAGTCATCATTGATTATCTCCGTTTCAGAGCCTTCAAGACCGGAGATTGCTTCTCTAAAAATTTCCCTCTTCTCCTCTGACATGTTCCTTTTGTATTTTTTCTCCCATTTCGGGTCTTTTATTATCATTCTGTTGACAATGTCGTCCCGAAGCTCTTTATTTCCGAATCCCCCGCCGATATATGTCATGCCGCCGGGTTTTAATACACGGTTAATCTCTTTAATTGCGGATTTCGGGTCGTCCCAGAAGAATATCGAACCGCGGCTTACAATCAGGTCTGCAAAGCTGCTCTCAAAGGGAAGAGCATGAACATCTCCTTTTATGGTTTTAATCCTCTCAGAAAGATCATTTTTTTCGATATTTCTACGTGCAATATCATTTGCATCCCCGGAAAAATCAAAAGCATATACAAAAAGATCTGATCTTTTTGCAACAGCAATAGCCAGAGCACCGGGGCCGCTTCCTAAATCGATACAGACTCCGTGATTTATTCCGCATTTATTAATTGCATTGTCAGCGATAACAGGGTATATCGGCGCAAAAATTGTTTTTGATATTTCATCCATACCTTCGGCACCTTTCTTATCAAAGACTGTTTTTTCTTCCATCTGAATATCTCCTCAGGTGTTTAAAATTTCATTTATCTCGTCGTCAGTCAGATTTATGTGATAAAACTGTTCATGATAATTCTTTGCCAGAGATGTCATGTCAATATCCTCGAATTTTTCCGCATACAGCAATTTTGCAGTCCAGGGTATTCCTATTATCTGGTTAACTCCGGGAGGCCTGTCAAACCACGAAAAGGCAGTATTCGGGACAGGATATACTCTTTTGTTCTTTACAGCATCAATATCCTTCCAGAGTGGATTATCATAAACAGTTGAATAAAAGTTCTTGTCTCCGGCAATTATAACTTCAGGATTCCATGAAATAATCTGCTCGATTGAAACTTCAGTCTGGCCATATCCGGGGGAAATTTTACATTCAGCAATATTTTTTCCACCGCATATTTCAATCAACTGTGAGTGCTGCGAACCTTTTGGGTCGGTTAATATTCCTTCCGGACCTTCTGCATAATAGACTGTTACCTTTTCATCTTCCGGTATTGCAGATACTCTTTCTGTTACCAGATTCAGATATTTTTCATAGAAATTTATCAGTTCCTGTGCTGTATTCTCCTCACCGAGAACTTTTCCTGTAAATTCTATTGCCGGGGTGTAATTTCTGGCATTAACCGAATTATCTACAGCAACGACCGGAATTGATCCGAACATGTTTTGCCGCTCAGATATTGCAGACAGAAAGTCTCCACTGTTTGTGAAACCCTCGATTATAATATCCGGATTTATTGAGATGAAATTTTCATAATTTCCGCTCTGTTTTCCAAACCATCCCCCTACAACAGGAAGACTCTGGTATTCTTCAGGAATGTATTTTTTTGAGTTTTCATACAGTTCAAAATTCCATCCCATCAGTTTGTCGGGGGCAATCATGTAAATAAGCATTGTGGACGGAGGTGCTGTGCTTAGTACTCCCTGTATTTCATAAGGAACAGTAACATCCCTTCCTGCCATATCATTGAGGGTTATTCCGTCCTTTATCTCTCCTGAATTGTTTCCTGATAAAGGCATCAGGATAATTAATCCAAAAACAAAAACTGCAGCTGCAATTACTGCAATAAAAGTATATTTTGTTGTTTTTTCCATACATGTACTCCATAAAGTTAATTTATGATGGTTTATAACAATAAATTATAATGGAGGTATAATTAAAATGTACTATTTTTTTAGAAGGTTAATTATTTTATATTAACGCATATTTGACACTATTTTTGTGGCAGGTCTGAGTGAAAATGGGCGGAAAAAAATTGCTGAAGTACTCCGGTTTTACACCAGTGTGGGATTGCCGGTTACATTTGTTGAATTGAGTGACAGGAAATGTATACTTATATTTGTTCAATTCACTGACTACTTTTTGATAATTCTTATAAGGGCATCCTCAACTTCTTTTATCTTTTCAGGTTTTAATTTGCCGGCTTTGTATGATATAAGTGACACATCAGCAGTAAATATCCTCTCTGGCCGGATGAAGCTTTCAATCTTCAGGCCGCCCGATTCAAAATCACAGTTTGTAAGTTCTATTGAGTATTTGTCATTTCGGTTTCTGCTTGTTATCTGACAGAGAATGATGTCGTCTCCTTCTAAAACTGCGATTAAAAGAACAGGTCTCCTTTTTGAACCAGAGAGATCTGAAAAAGGAAAAGGGATGACTAAGACATCACCTTTTACAAATTCTTCCATGCCTCATCTTCTTCTTTTGAATCCCAGTCTTTTTTAAGAGTCTTCTCCGCTGAATATGCGCATGAAAGCGCTTCGTTTACAGAACTGATAGGCCTTAATTCAATTCTGTCCTCATAAGAAATTATTGCAACTTTTTCTCCCGGGGAAAATCTTTCCCTTAATGACTTTGGAATGACAATCTGGCCTTTTTCTGTAATGGTTCCGGTTTTAATTTCTATTAATGGCATAATCTGTCTTATTGGTCTTATTTGTAAGATATATAATTTGAATGTTTCTGAAGGGGCATTTATTTTTAAGTGAGATTGTTTTATCGATCTAGATGATAATCATTTTTATATGTCAGAAATTCCGGTACTGGGAAAGGAGCAGTAACAGGCAATTGCTCAGCTTCTGATAAGGGAAGGAGACAAACAGCTTACCAAACCACCGGAATACATCCAGTTTACATATTCTGAGCCTGGAGATACTTATCTTAATGATCTCAAAAAAAATCCTCATCATTTTCTTTTGGGTTGCCTTATGACGCCGCAGATTAAGGTGGATCGTGCGTTTGGTATTCCCTGTAAAATATGTGAAAAGATAGGCGGATATGATTTTGAGTCATTCTCCAAAAAATCAGAAGATGAATTTATAGAAATTTTTCAGGAGCTTTTGCTTCACCGCTTTAATGATAAAGGTGGCAAAATTACATCATCAGCAATTAAGAAAATTTCTGATGATTACGATGGGGATGCGGCAAATATCTGGTCTGACAATCCTTCAAGCTGTGCGGTTGTAAGAAGAATGCTGGAGTTTTACGGGGCAGGAATTAAGGTTGCAACAATGACTGCGAATATCCTTGCAAGAGACTTTCGTGTTCTGTTCCACTACTTCCTTTGAAAGCTCTTTTTTGAATTTCGCCATTGCAATAAAAAGCATTTTTTCTCTTCTTTTGATTAATTTATTCTTCGGAGTATTGTATTTGAATTTAGGGCATCAGGGTTTTAGGAGAGTGGAATCTTATTATCAGCACCGTTATTACGAAATATAATCATAATATTGTAAATGAAATCGGCCGTTCCGACAATACTTGTGATAATTCTTTTCATTATTGCACTTTTTATTGGCAATTTTGCACTTTTTGCACAGCCAGATGATTCCGGTACAAAAACAACTGTGAGTCATCTTCTAAAAAAGGAAAACGGCACGTATATGGACGTAATCCATGTAACAGTCCGTGGAGGGACAGAGGAGGAGACAGGATATGAGCTTGGAAAAGCCGGCATAGATGAGTTTGAATCATTCCTTTTGCCTTTCGCTGACATAAAATACGGAGAGGAAAAGGAGCAGTACATCAAAAGTTATGACGATGTTTTATACGAGCGGATGCTTGGAGTAAAGAAGGCATATCAGCTCAGTAAAGACGATTACAGCTATGATGCCAGTTTTCCGATATATATATCACTTTATCCTTCATGTTCCGCTCTATATTTCCCTCCTTCATCAACGGAGGACGGCCATGCAATTGTAGGCAGGAATATGGAATGGGATTATAACCCTGATTTAGATGCATTTTCCGGTATTGAAGATGGAAACTTCGAAGACACAATCGTTAATGAAATGGGGACACTTGTTCATGTTGTTGAGATATATCCTGATGAAGGATATGCCAGCCTGGTATTGGGGACCATGGATCTCCTCAATGGTATCGTTGACGGAATAAATGAAAAAGGACTCTACGTTGCCTCTCTTCAGGACGGAGATACTTATAATGATCCCCTGGATGACCTCGCCGGATCAACGAGTACAGGACTGAATTTTATGCAGGTGCTTAGATCAATCCTTGAGCATTGTGCAACGGTGGAGGAAGCAAAACAGCAGCTGTCAGAGACAGAGGTTTTTATGCCGTATATGGGCCAGCACTTTCTTATATGCGACGATTCCGGAGACGCGACAATTGTAGAGTTTGATAACGAAACACGTGAGATTATTTTTATAGATTACCGGGATACTCCGGTTCCGATTACAAATTATGCTATTAACCTCCGTCCTGACATCAGTCTGTGTCAACCGGAAAATCCTGATGATCCTCATGACGATTACCTGAGAAGTGCAAAACTTCACAACTATATTTCCGGTCATGAAGGAGATTTCACGACAGACGACGCCTGGGCGGCATTGAAACAAGTTGAGGCAAATGCTGATGCAGGTAACGAAACTGTTGACAGGCTTTTGTGGAGGGTTGTAACTGATTTAACCAACAGGACAATGACTGTTAAATATTTCTTAAAAGACGGCCC
>NZ_JBSREC010000018.1:0-5295 GCF_055145805.1 Methanomicrobium sp.
TGCTCTTCCGATCTGCTTTTATACACATGCCCTGAGAGGCTATTTAAGGAGTTTGAACTTCCCGGGTTTAAGATTGGTGAGGTCGTTGAAAATAAAGGTGTCAGGGTTTCCGGCACGGATGCAAAAAGATCCGGGTATTCACACACCTGGGAATAAAAACAAATATCAGGAGGTTTTTTCTTTGCCAGCAGGTTTCTGTTTTTACGCTCCCTGAATAAAAATTAGTGATCTCCGTCAGAAATTGTCGTTGCCGGTCCAAACATCTTACTCATCTAAAATATTATAAAAAAAATCCAGAAAATTTATCGGAAAGTAAAATTAGATGTTTTACTGAATGGTCAAAAATAATTTTTTATTAATACGACAGGGAGTATGCCTCTTTGAAAATCCCGGAAGCAGTCTCCATGAAAATAAAATGCGACCTCTACTAAAATTATGCATGGAAACGGCAGGATATGGGCAGGAATTCATTTAAACAGGCAATTTTAATATGCGCAATTATATTTGCGATGGCAGTATTTATTGCACCTGTATCGGCCGGGACTCTCTATCCGACCATTACGATTGACAACACAAGTAATACACCAACGATCGCACAAGCGCTTCTTAATGTCGCCAGTGGCGGAACAATCATCCTGCAGCATGGGATATATTTTGAGCATGATTTAAATCTTAACGGAAGTGCTACTGTAAAAGCTAACACCGCAGGCTACGGTGCGGAAAACCCAATAATCGATGCTCAGGGTATGGGAAGGATCTTTAACGCAGGTAGTCATTTGCTTACTCTTGAGGGCCTTACTCTCAGGAACGGGAACATAATCTCCGGCAACGGCGCCGGGGTCAATTCCAGTTCCGCTGTTACTGTCACATCGTGCCGTTTCATTAACTGCTCTGCTAGTAATGGCGGCGGTGGTGCAATCTATGCCTCTTACGGTAACATCTTAACCACCTCGTCTTCGTTCACTGACTGTTCGGCAGGTTTATCATATTGGGTTGGCGGGGGTGCAATTTCTTCTGGAACCGGCAACATATCTGCCACCTCCTCTTCATTCACCGACTGTTCGGCAATTTGTGGCGGCGGTGCAATATTTTCTACCTCCGGTAACGCATATGCCACCTCCTCTTCATTTACCAACTGCTCTACAAGTAATGGCGGTGGTGCAATATGTACCGACAACATGATTTCCTCTGCTCTCTCTTCGTTCATCAACTGCTCGGCAGATGAGGGCGGTGCAATCTGTGCATGGGATGTTTCAGTTGAATCTTCTGCATTCACCGACTGCTCGGCAGTTTCTAGTGGTGGATCAATCTTTTGCGGTGGTATTTACCCCCCGTGTGGCAACAGCAATTTTCTGTCCTCTTCATTCATCAACTGCTCAGTAGGTTCGGGAGGTCAGGGAGGTGCGATATATTCCCTCTGCGATTCAGCTGAAATGCATTTCTCAAGGATTATCAACTGCAATGCAGGGACGGCAGTTTTCAACGGCGGCACCGGAACTTTTGATGCGGCAGACAACTGGTGGGGTACGAACGGAGACCCGTCAGCGTTTACGAGCGGAACGGTTGATACCGGCTCCTGGCTTGTCCTCGGTGCGACAGCCAACCCTGCTGCCATAAATACGGGTGAGAACTCTGTAATCCGTGCGAACATGACATCCAACATGACTGTAGGCGGCGGAAGTTTTGATACTTCAGCGGGCGGCAGGTTTGTTCCGGACGGGATACCTGTTGCGTTTGCGGTTACAGGCGGTTTTGGGAATTTATTGGTTTTGGGGGGAACCATAACATCAGGTGCAAACGAGACCGTTTTTACGCCGTCTGACTCAGGGATGGTGATAGTCAGTGCAAAGGTGGACGATCAGACCGTTTATGTTCCTATAACAGTCTCCCCCGCAGCTTCGTTTTCGGCGTCACCACTAACAGGTACAGTACCGCTCAATGTACTATTCACTGATTCTTCGACCGGGACACCTACGGCATGGAACTGGTCATTTGGAGATGGTGAATGGTTCAATACAACCACATCCTCAAATCCGGTTCATAAATATAATTCGACCGGAACGTACACAGTCAGCCTGACGGTCAGCAACGGATGGGGCAGTAATACTTTCTCACGCACGGACTACATCACCGTGAGCTCCCCGGCGACCTCATCCGGCGGAGGCGGATCAAACAGAGATACCGGAACGGGCTATACAACCAGTCTTAAAGCGGAAGGCAGTGCATCCTTTACAATGGATAAGGGGGCAGTTTACATAGTCGTGATAAACGCCGGGAATGACATTCAGGAAATAATGATAACTGTCCAAAAGACAGGCTCGGTTCCATCGTCTGTCGATGCTCCAGATACGGACGTTTACGAGTATGAGGACATGACAATTTACTATGCCGAAAATTCCGATCTTTCAGGGGGGACTTTCTATTTCAAGGTCAAAAAAAGCTGGTTTGAATCGAACGGGTACACTCTCGGCGATATCGTGATGCTCCACTACAACGAGGAGACCGGCGTTTGGGAAGAGCTTGAAACCACCTTCACCGGCGAAGACGGGACATACTATTATTATAGTGCAGAAACACCGTCCTTTTCGTGGTTTGCAATCGCAGAGTCTGACGGTGCAACAATAATTCCCGAAGGGACACAGACTGCTGTAGCAACACAAATTCAGACACCTGTCAGCACGCCGGTAAGCTCTCCTTCTAAACCCGCAGATGCGGCAAAATCCCCGGAAGATTCTTCACAGGAATCATCATCACTGAGTTCTTTGATTCTGCCTCTTCTGGTAATTGCTTTGATTATATTTATTATAGCTGTGGTTGTAGTCAGGCAAAGACGGGAAAAGTATCCCGACTGGTGGAACAGGGAATTGAAATAAAAATTCTTTTTTTTCATTGTGAATTCTGAACAAGGACTGTTTTGCCTCGTTTTAATTTTTTTTAGATTTTTGTGTAGTTTATGTATCTTTCTCCGCGGTTCCCCGGCACCGGATAAGGAGAGATTAGTTTTGATTATAAAACTGAAGAGTGCCTGATGAAAAAAAAGGCGGGGGGTTTGTTTTGGTTTTAGGTTTAAATCGATTTTTCTCACAGAACTCTTAACATACTGAAAATTCATAAAAAATCAAGGGATTTTAAATGAACACTAATCTTCTGTTTGTATTAATCGCAATAGCAGCGATTATATTTGTTATTTGTCCGGCAGGAGCGGAAGCGAACGCCGTGCAGTCGGATGAAGTTGAGAATGAAATGATGACAATTATGTCATCGGGAGACGGTTCATACTATATTGGTGAAGAGATCATGTTCTCCGGGAAGAACACTGAATCTGATTCTACTTACCTGTTTATCACCGGACCAAACCTTAACCCTAACGGCCAGAAATTTAATGAATTTAATAAAGTGGCAATAACCGGAGACGAGGACACTTTTAATATGGCTACGGTTGCAGAAGGCGGCACATGGAAGTACGCGCTGGATACCAATGGCCTCGATTTTGATCCGGGTACTTACACCATATATGCCGTCACAGAACCCAGGAACAAGACGAATCTCTCAGCCGGAATATATGACACAGTATCAATTGTTATAAAAAAGCCTTTTATTACAGCAAAAGTCTCTAAACCAAATATTACAGCAGGCGAAGAAGTGGTAATTACCGGCACTGCTGAAGGAAATCCGACTTCGGTCGGCATATGGGTCTTTGGCTTTGATTACTGGAACGGTGCTGAATCAGGATCAATGGTGACAGTAGCACCTGAAGATGACGCCTCATTTAAGTATGTAATCAAAGGAGACGAAACCGCGAAGATGGATGCAGGGGAATATTCCGTCATTGTTCAACACCCTATGTATAATAACAACCTCGATATCATTGCAAAACAGGGTTCTGATAAAGATACAGTTTATGTAATGGAAAGTGAGTCTGCCGGAGGGAATTCTGATCCGTTATTTATCATCCGGGGCAATTCAGCACTAAGAGGTTCTGATGCAGCAGATGCGCTTGTCGAATCGATAAATTCAGCTTATATTGATGACTCATATGCAAAAAAGTGCACCTTCCAGATAGAAGAAAAACAGTCTGAAAAAGATCAGCCTGAAGGAGAACAGCCAGAAAACAACCCAGAAAATAATTCACCCGGAGCCTTTGAAGCATTTATAAATTTTATAGCCGGCATACTGGGATAGACCTGATCTCAAATGAATCCGGGCCGGGGGGCTGATGCCCCCTGTTTTTTTTCCGGTTTCCAATTTTTCTGTTACAGAAAATAAAAAAAATCGTGATCTCCGGCAGGAATTGTTATCCAAATAATCCGGACACATCCACTTTTTAAATTTTATAAAATAATTGCAATAGGTTTATGGAAAAATAACCATTTTGACGACTTTTTTTAAGAGTGGAGGAACTTTATTTTATCAGCTAATAAAATCAAAAAATCCGCTTATCCTGAATTATTCTGATACCTAAAAAAAAGAAACAAGTACGGTTTTATAAGTATCCCTGCACTAAAACTACATAACAGCATGCCTGAAAAAAAATTAATTCTTACTCCTCCCGGATGCGGCCTTAAAAGAGCAATTGAGCTTTTCAAAACAGAATACAGGGATTCACCACTGAGTACATACCTTCTTCTGCCAACAGAGAGGCTGGCAAATACTGTCAGAGAGACTCTCTTAAAAGACGGCCTATCTGTTGTTGAAAACGCTGTTACCACCCCGGAAAAATTTGCAGAAAGTATTGCAGGTAAGAACAAAGATTTCAGGCTTATATCAGATGAGGAGGCCAAAATGCTTCTTCTAAAGATTATAAAAAATAACAGTGACTATATCGGGGCGATTTCTCCTTCAAAGGAGTTTTCATCGCGGCTTTTAAATGATATCTATGCACTCATAAAAGTAATATTCGAGCAGGAGACAGATTACAGACATGTATTCTCATCAGGCAGTCAGGCAAAAAACAGAGCACTTGTTTCAATAACAGATGATTACAGAAGATTTTTGAAATCAAAAAAACTGATCCCCCCTGAAGGTATATGGAAAGAGGCCTCCCTTTTTCTAAAAGAAAAAGGTTTTTCAAACGATAATCCGGTTATTTTCTTTTTCGGCCTTTATGAACCTCTGCCGGCCGTAAAATCATTTATTCTTGCCTGTGCATCACAAAGCAGAAATTCGGTATACTTCATGCCATTCTGCACAAATCCGAAAGTATGCTTTGATGACGGCGAGTGGTTCGGTGCTGATATAAAGGAAGAGGAAAAGTCCATAAAGGATGGATATACGAAAATTTTTGCAGGTGAAAAG
>NZ_JBSREC010000019.1:0-15912 GCF_055145805.1 Methanomicrobium sp.
CTTCCGATCTAATACAAAATATGATAAGTCATATCCAAAAGAACAGTGAAAATACTGCAGATTCCATGCGTCATGTCGATGAAGAGATAAGACTTGGGATGAAAAGCACAAATTCAGCAATATCAGCCCTTAACAAGATTGTTGAAGAGATAGAAACTGTATCAAACGGCATGACTGAGATATCAAAAGCAACAGAAATTCAGGCACATGAAACAAATTCATTCATGCAGTCTATAGATATCGCGGATGAAATGACAAGAGAAAATATAAAAAGAATAGAGAGTATTGCAGCTCTTGCAGAGGAAATATCAGCCACAACACAGGAAGTGGGCAGCATATCACACGAAATGCATGACATGTCTTCCAGCCTGAAAAAGACAATGGAAAATTTCAAAATATAATGCCATCCTTTAATGACCTTTCATGTGAAAAAAAGAAAATAATGAATGGTTTCAAATCACAAATTATTTTTTTATAAAATAGTTCATTAAAAATACAGAATAAAACATAATAGTTAATTGTAAAAATATCCCTTACAGGAATGTCTTGCAATGATAGATTCGGATCTTCAGATACTTAAAAAAACCATTGAAAAACTTCTTGGAATACAATGCCAACGCTATAAAGAAGACTACATAAAAAGACGCGTACTTTCCAGGATGAGAATTACTGGAAATGAACACTACAAAGATTATAATTCATATGTTCTTTCAGATGAAAAAGAACAGGAACTTTTGAGAAATGCCCTGACAATAAACGTAACCAAATTCTATCGCGATAAGGAAGTTTTTGATCTTATTAAATCAGACATCTTCCCTGCAATTATAAAGGATAAAGGGCGCATGCGTATATGGAGTGCAGGTTGTTCAACTGGAGAAGAACCTTACACACTCGCATTAATAATTCATGATTTGATCAGACTAAAAACTGATGTCCAGATAACAATTTTTGCATCAGATCTCGACAGAGAAGTACTTAAAAAAGCAAAAGAAGGGATTTATGAAAAAAGATCACTTGAAAATCTTAGTGAGAGTCAGATAAGGAGACATTTCGCTGAAACCAAAGATGGCAAATATGAGGTCAAACCTCACTTAAAAGAGATGATTCGGTTTTCACAGCATGATCTTATGAGTGGAAAACCTGTAACCAATTATCTGGATATGATCCTTTGCCGCAATGTAACAATATACTTTACAGAAGAACAAAAAAATGATCTGGCAAGAATGTTTAATCCGGCACTGGTTCCAAAAGGATTCTACGTTATGGGAAAAACAGAATTTATGAGCAGACAGGTTGAAAATCTTTATGAGCCGTATAATGCTCTTCAAAAAATATATACTAAAAAATAAGAATTTATAATAAAAATTCATCCATTATTTATTCTTCTTTTATTTCCTTTTTAGAGAGTTGACGCATAAGTTCTTTTTTCTTGTTTACTCTTTTAATCTCGCTCAACATAAGATAAAAATTTATCCCGATTACCACTATTATAAGCGTCATTCCAATCCCAAGAAGTATTCCCTGGGTTGTAAAAAATAAAGCCAATAGTAAAACAACGAATGATATCAGATAAAATATCACCCACGTTCGTATTTCATTCGGATCCATTATAGTTATTTTACCTTTAAATTACATCTATATGAAATTATTTTTCTGTATTACAAAATATACAACTAAATTTTTTTCCAAAATCGGAATATACTATTAAGATCACCTTATAAAAAAAATCATGTTCATACATAAATATTTTTTTAAAAATGTTTTTAGCTGAATTTTTGCACAACCAAAAAAGAATGTTTATCATTTTTTATTACACATGATTCAATGTGGATAAAAAGGACTGGATAACATTTCTTCTTGCAATAGGAATTGTGATAGGAATGGCAATAGTTGTAAATCTTCCTAAAATAGGAGACGGCCAGAATACAATTTCAGGCGACATCCAAACAGATGATAATGATAACATTTGTATTGAAGGAACCTGTTGTACTCCTAAAATTCATTACAAATATGAAACAAAACCTCAGACGGGCCCTTTAAGAATATATTATAATTATAACCGGGATGAAATCTACTCTCCAGGTGCGACAGGGTATCCAAGACTTGATTTCCCTGAAAATATGAAAAATCCATCAGGAGACTTAACACCCCCGGACAGAAATATTTACGAAACAAGTCCGGACAGCATTTATGGATCATCAGATATCTTTTCAACTGACATATGGGAATCTAAGAACATTACAACTTTTGCCTATATGGAAGAAAGCACTTCAGGTTTTTCCCAAATATTTGGTGTTCCATATCAGATGTGGAGAATCCACATATCAATGTTACCAAAAGGCAACCCTGCATATTCTTCATTAATGTGGATTCTTGTTGATTCATCAACAGGAGATATTATTACAGCAGGTAACGTCCTCCCCGAAAATAAAATTTCAAAACAGGTCGAAATTTCAAACAGGAATCTTTACTTTATAATTAAGGCTGAAAATGTTGATTCATTTAGAATATCACTGGAAACACCTGAAATATCTTATGATATGGCAAACATTAACCCAAAAATATCTAATCTTATAAATTTTCTAAACACAATGCAGAATTGATAAAAACTGGTCTGGGTTTTTTTTAAACTGATAAACAAATACTTTTTTTATATGTTACTTATGAATAATTAAGAAGACTAAAATTATTCTTTGAAATCTAAATAAATTAATAATCAAATCTCATTGTTTAAAAAAATATTATTTTACAGAATTCCTGATTGTCTGACAATATTTAGTTAAATTAATTAAGCGCTGATGTAAATTCATCAGCAAGATTATTCATAAGAATTTCCATTTCCTCAATCCTGACTTTCATTTCTGTTATATCTCCCTGAAGCTCCAGAGGGACCATATTCATATTTACCCCCGATATTCTGTATTTTGCTGAATAAAGATTGTTTCTTGCGGAAGCCAAGGCACTATCTGCAGTCCTAATCTCCATCTCCCAGTCATAAGTATCATAAAGAGAAGCATAATATTCTGCATAATTCTGATGCTCAATTACATTTGCAAGATCCATCATTGCAGCAATCAGATCTATATAAGAACATGAAATTGCACGAAGTGCATATATCTCCTCTGCTTCATTTGCGGAAGAAGGCTGCATTGATGATAAAATATCAAACAGATTCTTGAAATCCTGCTCAGATGCTAAAAGCTGTGCACGAATATTCCCGGGATGCTCTGAATTCCAGTTTATCGAAAAAAGTCTTTCCTCAGCAAGATTCATTACCTTTTTTAATTCACCCATATCAGTCTGAGAATCAACAGGCGAAGTGCATCCGGCTGTTAATAAAATTAACACCAATGCCAGCAAAAAACATCCTAAAAGATACAAACGTTTAATATCGCCTTTCATTTTATAACAGACTCCCTAAAACCGGACAATATTTAATCTCCGCCTAATATGTAGAACGTTGAATCTGAGGATATAAATATTTATTTTAAAAAAGATTTAAGAATAAAATCAATTGAGATAATCAGATTTTTTTTAAAATTATATTATTCTATTTTCTCAATTGTAATTCGTAATTTATCTCCGGTTTTCATACCATGTCCTTTTGGAACATCAATATTAAACCACAATCCAAAAGGATTGTCGGATGTTGCATTTGCTGTATCCTGATTTGTACTCTGATTCATTAAACAATCCTTATTTTCATCAATATTTGCAATGAATTCAATGTCTGAAATAAATTCAATAACATTTTTAGACATCATAAAGAATCGTCACGAAAAATATATCAAATTAACTAAAAAGACAAAAAATATTAAATAAACGGATATTCAGGCAATACGCGGAATTACTCTCCAGGTTGTACTGTTAGAATAACTCCAGCGTGATATTTCAAGTTCTTTACATGTTTCAGCAAGAATAGCAAGGTTTGTGCCCACCTCTTTTGGTGAAAGGCCCAGATCCTTTGCTATATACTTTGACTTGAAATAACGCTTGCCTTTTACAAGACCTGATTTAAGATAATACAATATCCGATCCTGAGTTGACTTGCATTTATCATCTGCTTCATTTTTGGCGCTCATTTCCCCTCCTTAAGTCAAATCTTTATTTGTTAAACCTACATATATATTTATCGCGTGTTTTTAGCTTTTTTTAACATTCTAATTGATAAAATGTTTCCAAAAACAATCTAAACTGATCAATGGGTAAATTTTTTATTAATATATAAAAATTTTGTATATAAATTTGATTTTGGGATTATTTTTTTTCATTCTCAAAAAAAGGATTATTCTACAGGAAATTGTCCAATTTTTTCTATAAGTCTTTTAACAACAATATCCCTCATGCCTTCAACAAATTTAATTGAACCAACAACAAGATGACCGCCACCATTTACACCTCCGCCATCAATTTCTTCACGTAATTCACGAACCATCTGGGGGATATTCATTAAAACTCCTTTTGAACGAATCACAGCAAAATCAGGACCTATTCCTAATGTGACAACAGGCTTACCCTCATTTTTCCTGCAAAGTAAATCATGTATCTCTCCTGAAGTTTTTCCTGGAGGGGGGAATGTAAACCTGTGTGCAAACATCTCAACATCAATTGTGAAAAGATTTGAACCGTTCTCCAAAACACTGTCTTTAACATGAGGAAGAGATGTCTTTAACTGTTCTTTTATTGCAAGGTTTGCATCCTCCACTAAAAGATCTACCAGTTTTTTATGTCTCTGGGCATTGTTGTTAACATTTAAAATATCCTTTACTATCTCTTTACCATCATTGAATCTAAGCCAGAATTGCTCATAATCCAGTGCCAGAGCGATATCTTTACAATACTCCTCAGAATATTTATCAGCTACAAGAGACAGATATTTTTCTCTTTCAGGCGCCTCACTTCTGTCTCCAACAGCCGCTACAGCAGGGAAATGTTTTATATCCTCTTCTATTCCGGGATATATCATACGTGCAAGTTCTGCACCAAGCATTCCTGCAGTAACTCCAAAATCCCCGCCCACATGATATGGATTCACATGCGCCTGAAGATATTGATCAGTTGATTTGTCAGGATGATGGTGATCAACCACAACAATTGAAAGATCATAAACTCTGGCAACTCTGTATGAAGCCTCATCTTCTTCAGTGGATCCATTATCCATCATTAAAATCAAGGGCATCTTCTGACCGAAGCGTACATTATCTCTTAAAGCAAAATCAAGATCCCTTGTAATATCTTCTATCTCATAGAAAGGAGCTTTTGAGGGAGCACGTTTGAAAAGATGACTTTCGGCATCCAGATCTCCTCCCTCTTCACGTATTAAAGCTAAGATTGCCTTTTCAACTGAAACCGCAGCACTAATACCATCAGCATCTGCATGATGTCTCAAAACAACAGGCTGGTTTGTAAAAATTGCCTTTCTTAAGATCTGTGCAACCTTCTGCATCTCAGGTTTTAGCTTTTCCAAAACCTCACTTTCAATCATAAAGGGAATATCCTGAGGTTTTGCTCTTTCCTCAATTGCTTTTGCAATCCTTTCCCGAACCTGATCAGTCTCCTCATCAGTCAGAGCTTCCATATAACTTACTTCAATCTGAAGCTGACCATTCCTTGTCATGACCTCTCCTGAAACTGAGATCATATCTCCAAGCTCTATCTCGGGATATGCACGTTTACCAGCCTCAATAAACGCTGCGGCACTTTCAGAACCTGTCTCATCAATAAGAGTGAATATTGTGGGTCCTGAAGTCTGCTTTATCTGGGCAACTTCAGCATTCAGATTAATATTTCTGCCAACTTTATTTTTAAGATCGCAAAGGCGGGTAGAAGATTTCTCACACTGATGAGTTTTTATCTCAAAATCTCCTTTTATGATTACTTCTTCTAGGTCTATGTTCCCGTTATCACGAATACCGTTAACGTGCACATATACTATTTCATCCTCCTTATGATCTGTCTTAACATTGCTTACATGTATCAGCCCTTTTATATGACTGTTAAGATAAACAAACGTTCCAAATTTGGCAAAACCCTGAACCTTAACCTCATAAGTATTCCCAATTACAATATTATCCAGTTCGCAATTTGAACCAAGGCGATATACTACAATTTTATTATTATCCATCTATTCACATCCTGTTACATAATCAGATATTTCTTTTTCCATTCTGACGGGAGAGATTATGAAGTCTGCATTCCCCGTCACGACGACCTTTGGCTATAATAATATCGTCAGCATGGATTATTTCATTTTTACCCGGACGGTATTTCCACCGACCTTTACTATTTATTGCAAGCACAACCATACCGGTAACTGTCTCAAGCGATGCTTCCTTAAGTGTCTTACCTACAAGCGAGGAATTTTCCCCGACATTCACTTTTGTAATAATTTCATCAGATTCACGTACAATTTTCTTAAATACCGGAGGGATTTCTATATCGCGTATTATCACATCAACTATTGAAGATGCAGCATTACTGATATTCTCAGCAAAAGAGGACATATACAAAAGTCCTCTTAAATACTCCACATTTGAAATCCTTTTTGCGGCCTCCAGTATCCATAGATCAAGTTTATACCTCATATCATCCATTCTGGAATCCAGTGCCACAACTTCATCCGCAACCTCTCTGCTATCAAAAAGAAGAGAAGTATAAGCAAGACCTACTGCAAGTTCACTCTGATCCTTCATCTCAATAATAAGGGATACTGCTCTGTCAAGATCGGATACAATGGCATCTTCAGGTTCTTCTTCAGCCCTTTTTGGATCAATACCGGATATCTCATAAAAAGGAGTCACACCGCCTTCAAGACCTTTGGCAATAAGAATATCACTGTCAAGAATTCTTGTATCCCTATCAGGATCATAGATCCAGGATATCCCCCTTCTTATGGCAATAACACGCATTCCGGTTGTGCTTTGAAGTTTCTGTTTACCAAGAGTTTTTCCGTCAATCTGACTATTCTCCTGCACTTTTACTCTTACAGTGACCTCTTCCGCCTCGGGAAGAGCGAGTCTGAGTTTTGCAGGGAACTTTACATTTTTGAGAATAATTGTTGCAATTTCCGAAGCTGAATTGGAAATTTTTTCGGCTGCTTCGACAACCTGGAGCATTCCACTCATAGATTCAGCCTCATCAACCCTTCTTGCTCCAAGAATACTCTGAATACGCGCCTGATAAACAAGCTGATTCATGCTTTCTTCAAGATTCAAAACTTCATGTGCAATGTCCTTATTCTCAAAAAGAATTGCAGAATATGCCAGATCAACCATCAGTTCGGCAATATCCTTCATTTCTATAAGGACATCCTTAAAACTTACCGGCTGATATTCTAATTCTGTCATAGATTTATGTTCAAATATATATTGTTCTGCTAAATAGATATTTGTAAGTATTGAACTCAAAGGATCAGATTAATTATTGCCACAAGAACAGTCGCACCAACAAGGTCAATAAAACTTGTAATTACAGGTATTCCAAAATTATCAGGATCGTATCCCTTCCGAAATGATATACTTGCTGTAAAGTAGCTGACAAGATTGACAAATGTGATTACAATAATTCCTGCGCCAAGACTCACTACAAGCATTGTTAAAATTCCGGGTGTTGCCATTCCCAGAAGTACCGCACAATAATTTGCAATCAGTGCCAAAAAGGGCATAAGGATGCATACATAGAGATAGGTCGTTATAAAATACCAGAAAACCTCTTTTGAAGGAACAAGCTCGGGTTTTATCTCACCCATATGCATACCAGTCGCAAGTCTTGAACACAATATTCCGCCTATAGAGCCGCATCCCCCTGTAAAAGGAGGTATCAGTATCAGAAAAACAGCGAATGCAACAAGGTTTTCCAGATTATATGCATATATTAGTCCTGCAAAAGTACAGACTAAAGAAAGAGGAACCAAAAGAATAAGCATCTCACGCGATACAGATCTGACCTCTTCACCTGAACGTAATGCAAGAATAAGACTGATTCCAAATAATATAAAAACCGGCAGCAGGAACAACATCCGGATTTGCGAAGAAAAATTCAGTATGAAAAGCGCAGTTAATACCAAAACAGGTATTGTGATAAGATCAGCTGCTGTTGTTACAGAAGGTGAACCTATCATATCAAGATCAACCCCTTTTTTGTAACTTATAAGAATTACAAGAAGGGCAAAGCCCATCACTAACAGACTGGAAATTACACCTGAAAATACAGAAATTACAATATAATCGCCGGCAGAAAGGCCTGTCAGACCAAATGCTGCTGATATAAAATAAGCAAATATTCCAAGAACAACTGCAATTAATATCGATATTGAAAGTGATGCCCTCGTGTTCAATCCTAAAACACCGGTCTTTGAAAAATTAATCTCAAATTCACCAAGATGCATTGAAGAAGAAAGACGTGAGGCAAGAACACCGGAAATACTCCCCCTCATGTTTATAGATGGCGGAACAAGAACCATCAGGCCGGGCAGGTATGCAAGAACATCTGCTACCGAACCCAGATAAATACCGGCAAATGTTGCAGCAACTGCACTAATTAAAAGAGCTAAAAGCCCGATTATAAAAAGGCGAAGCTGATAGACGTCTACTGCCGGAAACTTCATCATCATCACCCATCATTAATCATTCCCTAAAAGGTATCTCAAACATTTCAAGATCATCCGGTGCAATTATTTCGCCTTTAAATGTTTGCTTCGCATCCTGTATATGATTTATCATATTAGTATATCTTGAACTTATGTGAACAAGTGCAAGACGCTGCGCATTTATTTCAGATGCAATCTCTCCCGCTTCCCCCGCTGTTGAATGAAAAACTTCTATTGCTCTTTGTTTTTCCGAGTCATCATAGGTGGAGTCATGAATCAGAATATCCGCATTTTCACCCCATCTCTTCCATCCTTCACAGTCAGGACGGGTATCCCCTGTGTATATTATCTTTCTTCCAGGTCTTGCAGGACCCATAACATCTGAGGGACAAATATTTCTTTCAATGCCATCATTCACTATTGTTATTGTCTGCCCACGCTGTAGCTTTCCAAAAAGGGGACCAGGTCTGACCCCAAGGGATATTGCATGTTCACGGTCAAAACGTCCGGGTCTTTCATCTTCAGCAAGAATAAAGCCAAGACCTGGCATACCATGTTTTGATGAAAATGCCCGAACAGTATAGCCGTCAAAAGGAATTACAGAACCATCCCTTATTTCGCTTGAAATAATTTTAAATCCTAGTTTTGCACGTGATATACTCTCTACATTTGCAATAAAATCATGTACCCATTTGGGACCATATACTATAAGCGGCTCCTTTCGACCCATAAAAGACATTGTCTGAACAAGTCCGGGAAGACCGAGATAATGATCTGCATGCCAGTGTGATATGAAAACCGCATCAACAGTAAAACCTGTTCTTGCCCGCATCATCTGCTGTTGTGCACCTTCACCACAATCAAAAAGAATTGTATCTGATCCTCTTCTTACCATGAAACATGAAGGATTTTTATTGGGAGTCGGAAGAGCACCGGCAGTTCCCAAAAAATAGATGTGAAGAGTCTCTCCACTCATAAGAAACACCTTTTTATTACCTGATAGCTTATCTTCGCCTCTTCTATGCTTCTTCCTTCAACAACACATATTCCGGAATAATTCTTTTTTATGACTGAACCTGCCTTATCCCAGTCAATTGTTCCTTCACCAAGAGCACTGTGATCGTCTTTTTCCCCCATATTATCATGTATATGAATATGCCTCGCAAGACTGACCTTTTCCAGAAAAGAACTGAGTTTTCCGACAGTGTTTGCGTGACCCATATCGATTGTAACGCCAAAACCCTCTACACCATCAACCATTCCAAATATCTCATCAGGATCCTTACATAAAAAATCAGGAATATCAGGCATATTTTCAAGACAGGCCAAAACACCCGTATCATCTGCCACCTTCCCGATTTCCTTTAATGCATCCTTGTGCAAGGACCATACCCTGTCAGGAACAAGTCTTGCAGCAGGAGAAAGATATCCCGGATGAATAGTAACCCTGTCTGTAATATCTGAAGCAAGAGAGACACACTCAGATAGCTGTCTTACAGACTCCCTGTATATTGGATAATTCATCGATGCCAGATTTAAATCTGCAAAAGGAGCATGAACACTTGCTTTCAATTTAGTAGTTTCCAGTACTTCTTTTATCTTTGAATAAAGGAGGGGATTGTCCAGACGATAATTCCCGTCTGCCGATATTTCCCATCCGGAATACCCCGCATCTTCAATACCATAAACCCACTCAATTGATGCCCATACCTTTGATGAGGAGGCAAAATAAAAATCAAGACTCATTTCTGTTTCCTTATATCTTCAAGAAGTTTTCTGGCATCTCTTTCAAACTCCTCTATTGTGCCTTCATTTTCAAGAACAAAATCTGCCATTGACATGGCATTTAAAAGACCCCACCCGGTCTCCCTTTCATCCCGGTTTTTGAGACCTTGTTCATCTGTCTGATCATCAGAGCGTCCTCTTTCGCACAGACGCTTTAATCTTGTTTCAAAAGAAGATTCAACAGCTACAAGATGAAAATCCCTAAAACTTCGTGTAAAGGTGTCAACCTCTGCATCACCTCTTATCCCATCAATGAGTACGACTTTTGATTCTATATTCTCAATAATGGGAATTGTTAGCTGTGCGAGTGCATCCATACCAAGACCCTGCCTTAAGTAGCGGGACATCTCACCCATATTCTGGTCAGTCTGTTTCAAACCTGCTTCAGATACCTCCTTTCGCACAACGTCTCCCATTACTACCACAGGAATATTCATATCCTTTGCAATACGTGAAAATTCTCCCTTTCCACTTGCGGGAAGACCAACAACTCCTATTACCTGCATGAAAAATATCTCCGATTTTATATTTAGATTAATAATTTCTTCTGGCCTGAAGGATGTCTGTCAGTACCATTGAATCTGCTATAATTATCTGATTATTCTCGTATGTAACTTCCCCGTCTTCTCTTGTACGTATACGCACCCTTCTATGAATCTTATCTGCCAGTTTTTTCAGATCTTCAAATTCAAGCGGAGGTATATTTCCCTGTACACCCTGCTGAAGAACAAAATCCACTCCATTGGTTTCTTTGGCGATGCACATAACATCATCCTCTCTACCTGGAAAAAGAGTACATACAACCTGAAATTCTGAAAGTCTCCCTTCAAAGTATGCTCTTTTACAAATCTCAAGAGATCTCTTTACATCATCAACAACTTTTGCTTTTACCTTTAATAATTGTGGATAATGTTCCCATCTTGTCTTAATATCAAGGTGAACCAGATCAATTAAATTTAGTTTCATCATCTCTTCAAGTGTCTCAGGAAAAGCGCCATTTGTCTGAACTCCTACTAAAAGATTCATCTCTTTGCAGCTTTTTGCCATTTCAATAAGAGCATCCTTCTGCATTGTAGGCTCTCCCCCAGAAAAAATCACTCCGGATATTACTATTCTGGATTCTTTTATCATTGCAATAATATCTTCAATATTGCATAGGTTCTGACCTGTCTGAAGTTCCAGATTATGGCAGTAATGACATCTGACTGGACAACCACGCAAAAAAACAGTGCATACTGCCTTTCCACGCCAGTCCACCGTACTTAACGGAACAAATCCTCCAAAATTAACCTTCAAAAAAAATCACCGGATATTAATAATAATTTATATTCAGAAGACTTCAAAGTTTACAATACGACTAAAAAAAAGTTGTAAATAAAAAAGAGATTATTGCGAAAATAATTTGCATATGGATACCATACTCTTTTCAGGTGATAATATTTGAAAACCGCTCTTTCTCTCTCAACCCCTGAAGAATGGAATGAGACCATAAAACTCGGCGCTGATTTCAGGGAGATCAGAATTGATCTAATCAAAGATACATCCTCAGAAAATGAACTCCTAAAACTTTGCAAAGAAAAAAAGGATGATATTCCCTGTATTGCAACAATCAGAAGCATAAAAGAGGGCGGCTCTTTTTCAGGAAATTTAGAAGACTGGAAAACTGCAATCAAACCCTGGATAAATTGTGCAGATTATATAGATATTGAAAGAGATTTTTCCATATATGCACAGAATATAAAAAAAACCGGCAAAAAAATCATTGCATCGGTACATCTTGGATATATGCCCGGAAATGAAGAACTGGAAAAACTAAAAAATGATCTCATAAATTATGGCGATATTCCAAAAATTGTGGTAACTCCTAAAAATCTGGAAGATGTTGCGGATTTTATAAAATTTACAGTTAATATCAGAAAACCTGCTATTACAAGTGTGATGGGCGAAGAATTCCGGATAGCAAGAATTCCGCTTCTTCTTTTTGGCTCTATGATCATATACTGTCACAACGGAAAAGAATCTGCAAAAGGACAATATAACATAGAAGATGTTAGAAAAATTTTGGACCTGATAAAATGAAAAAAGATAACAAAAAAATTGTCGATGAATTTCTAAGACACTCAGACGAGATAGGAGATGATATACTGGAAGATTTTGAGAATCTTCTGGGCCAGAAACCTTTTATATTCAAAGTCTTAAGAGAAAGGCCACAATCTTTTGCAGCAGGTGCTGTTGCTGATTATCTGACTCTCAGGCCTGCAAGCCTTGATGAGAAGACTGCCGAACTTGTAACAATTGCTGCTGCAGCTTCTGCAAATGCAGATAAATGCCTGAGTCTTCATATAAAAGCCGCAGAAAAAACAGGGGCATCAGAAGAAGAAATTCTTGATTCAATTCTCATTGCCTGCATGGTGGGACGAACAAAGCTCCTTGCATCCTCACTAAGAGTTTATAAAAATCATTTTTCTAATGATTAAATAAACTTCTTTTTTTTGTAAATTCTAACACACTGAAGTAAACTATTTTATAACATTAATGTTTACTATAAGTAATCACATATCAAAGAGGTTAACTATTATGAATAATTCGCACTCACTTGAAGTCACAGTAAAAGAAGCGTCGCATGAAGATGCAGGAAGAGGAATTGCAAGAATCAGTATTGATGCCATGAATGCCCTCAGCCTCAGAAGCGGTGACGTGATTGAAATTGCGGGAAAAACCAAAGCAGCCGCTATTGTATGGCCTGGTTTTTCCCAGGATACCGGAAGGGCAATTATCCGTATAGACGGGAACATCAGAAGCAATATCCAGACAGGTATTGATGAAAGGGTCACAATTAAAAAAGTTGAGGCAATATATGCCGATAAACTTGTGATTCATCCTACACAGCCTGTAACGCTCAGAGGCGGCGAACAGTATATGGCAAAGCTTCTGAGCGGCCGTCCTGTAAGTGAAGGACAGGCATTCAGGGTAAACATCATGGGTAATGCCCTGACATTTGTTATTTCCAAAGTCAAACCTGCAGGTGTTGCAATTGTCGGACCAAATACCGAAATTGAGATAAAAGAAACACCATATGAGCCAAAAGAAGGTCGAAAAGATATTCCTGATGTTCATTATGAGGATATCGGAGGTCTTGGAAGAGAGCTTGATCAGGTCAGAGAGATGATAGAACTCCCTCTCAGACATCCGGAAATCTTTGAAAGGCTTGGGATAGAACCTCCAAAAGGTGTTTTACTATACGGCCCTCCGGGTACCGGAAAGACACTTATAGCAAAGGCAGTTGCAAACGAAGTTGATGCCCATTTCATTTCACTATCAGGACCGGAGATAATGGGCAAGTACTACGGTGAAAGTGAAGGGAAATTAAGAGAAGTATTTGAGGAAGCACAGCAGAATGCACCAACCATCATCTTTATAGACGAAATCGATTCAATAGCCCCAAAACGTGAGGAAACAAAGGGTGAAGTGGAACGAAGAATTGTTGCACAGCTTCTCTCATTAATGGATGGCCTTAAAGGCCGCGGTGAAGTCATTGTAATCGCCGCAACAAACCTGCCTGACAATATTGATCCCGCACTACGCCGCGGCGGCCGCTTTGACAGAGAGATAGAAATAGGGATTCCAGACAGAAAAGGTCGTCTCGAAATATTCCATGTTCATACACGCGGAGTTCCTCTTGATCTTGACGAGATCGAGATTACCGGTGATGAAGGTCTGGAACTCAGCCGCAAATTTGCTGAAATGGGTGAAAATGAAGGGAAAAAGCATGAGAATGAAATAAAAAGAAAAAAATTCCTTGAACCCTTTGCTGCTGTAACACACGGATTTGTGGGTGCAGATGTTTCCCTTCTTGTAAAAGAAGCAGCAATGCATGCATTAAGAGAGGAACTAAGAGACATTAAAACCGGTGAAGATATTCCAATTGAAATAATTGAGAAGATAAAAGTATCAAAGACCGACTTTGAAGAGGCCTTAAAGCATGTTGAGCCTTCAGCAATGCGTGAGGTGCTGGTAGAAATCCCCGACATATCATGGGATGATATTGGAGGCCTTGATGACATCAAATCAGAACTTACAGAAGCAATAGAATGGCCGCTTAAATTCCCTGAAATCTTTGAGAAGCTTGATACAAAGCCACCTTCAGGAATACTCCTCTTTGGCCCCCCGGGAACGGGAAAGACATTGCTTGCAAAGGCTGTAGCCAATAAAAGCGAATGTAATTTCATATCCGTAAAAGGCCCGGAACTTCTTTCAAAATGGGTAGGAGAATCAGAAAAAGGAGTGAGAGATATATTCAGAAAGGCAAAGCAGGCATCACCGTCAATAATATTCTTTGATGAAATTGATGCACTTCTCCCAAGAAGAGGATCATTTGAGGGTTCATCCCATGTGACTGAGAGCGTTGTAAGCCAGATCTTAACAGAACTTGACGGACTTGAGGAACTGACAAATGTGACAGTTCTTGGTGCAACAAACCGTCCGGATATGCTTGATGAGGCCCTGATGAGACCCGGCCGTCTTGACAGGATAATCTACGTCCCGCCACCCGATGCAGAAGGCAGGAAAAAAATATTTGAAGTATATCTCAAAAATTCTGAGAGTCTTCTCTCAAAAGATATAATCATAGATGAACTTGTCCAAAAAAGTGAAGGTTATGTCGGTGCAGATATCGAACTTGTTGTAAGAGAAGCAAAACTTCAGGCAATGCGTGAGTTTATTGGTACAATGGAGAATAAATCAGAAGAGGAAATGATGGAAGTTCTTACAAACGTTCGTGTAACAAAAGCACATTTTGATGCCGCCATGAAGAAGATTAAAAGTTCTCTGGATAAAACAACAGTAGAAGAATATGAAAGAAGGGCCTGGCCTGTAATCTATTCAACCGAGGAACGCCAGATACTTGAAAAGGCAGCTTCAACAGTCAAACGCTCGGAATTTGGAGAAGAGTCAAAAGAAAAAAAACTGGCGGCAACAGAACTTGAAAAAGCAACATATGCCAGAAAAAAAGACTTTGAATCCATCACCAAATTAACAGCAAAACTTGATGACATACTTAAAAAAAATTAAACCAAAAAAAGTGAGAGATATGCCAAAAGACGACAAAAACTTTGATCAGGACTTTAATGATATAATCAGAAGGATTCTTGAACAGGCAATAAAAAATGGAAATTTCCCAATTAACGGAAGATATTCAATAACAATTGCAGATGGAGAACTTCCTGTTGAGATGATACCTTCAAACTGTGATGGCTATAAAAAAAATGTTCTGAATTCCGGAAAACAAAATTTTATTTTAAACAATCCTCAGACTGAAATCCACAAATCAGGAGATAAAGTACTTATTTATGCAAACATACCGGGTTTGGATATGTCCAGCACAACCATTTCCTTCCACAATGATCTTCTGTGTATTACCTCATTTACAGATGGAATAAAACATACAGCCGAAGTAAAAATTCCGCCTGTCAAAAAAGAGACGATAGAATATAAATCCAATAACGGAGTCCTTGAAATATCAGTTAAGACCGCAGAATAAA
>NZ_JBSREC010000020.1:0-19579 GCF_055145805.1 Methanomicrobium sp.
CTTCATCTTTTGCCCATGCCCAGAGCATATCTCCTTTTGCTACCATATTCAGGCCTCCTTCTCAATTTTTGCAGCTAATGCCCTTTCTCCGCCTGTCAGCATACAGACACATTCTTCTCCAATGCACATTGACGGAACAAAGATTGTTCCCTTATCTAAATCATTGGTTATCATAATTGGTGCTGTGACAGAGCCTTTTTCTGTTGTAATTTTAACTGAATCGCCTGCAAGAAGTTTGTACTCCTTTGCATCTTCCTTGCAGATTTTTACAAATATTCCCGGAACTTCACGGACTAATGATTTGCAGTTCTCGGAGAGTGTGCCTGAAGAACCGAATCCATGCCAGATTGTTGCACCGGTTATAAGTGCAAGCGGATATTCTTCAGAAACTGAAACTGCTGCAGGTGCCTCTGCATCAGCAATAAATGCTGCCTTTGCATCAAGCATAAATCCATCCGTTGATATTGCCTCAAAGGAAAGTTCAGGATAGATCTCTTTGAATATTGCTTCTGCTGATTCGTATCCGAAGTTTGCACCAAGTTTTGCTGCAACATCAGCTACAATCTGCCAGTTTGCTTTTATGCCATCTCCGGGTTCCTGTGCCTTGCGGACAAGCTGAATGCGGCGTTCTGCATTTGTGAGTGTTCCGTCAACTTCTGCAAATACTGCTGCAGGAAGGACTACATCTGCTGCCTTTGCGGTTCCTGTAAGGAATGAATCCTGAACAACTACAAAGTCTGCATCAAGAGGTCCGAGATCTTCGCCCATTACATAGTATGCTTTTATTGCATCGTTTGCAATGATTGCATCATATGACTTGTCTGCACCAAGATTTAGTGCGCCACGACCGTTTGCCTGTGCAGGAAGTGCACAGAATACTGCTCCCTTCTCGTCAGCAAGTTCCTTTGCTGCCTTTGCAACTGCTGCTTCGGAGGTGTTCATTCCGATACCAAAAAGAACTACTGTATTTTTACCTTCTACAAGAGATGCTGCTTCTTTTATTGCTGCAATCTCCGCTCCGGGTGCTGCTTTGACAAATTCTGTTGCCATTTTGGCCATCGGACTTGCATAGGTATCAATTGTGATTACTTTTGCACCCTTGTCTTTTGCATTTGCAATTCTGCGTGCAATAAGCGGGTGTGACTCCACAATGTTACCTACTGCAACAATGCAGTCTGCCTTTGCAATATCGGCAATTGTTCCTGCTGATGCATCAATTCCCACTGCTGCTGCACTTGTGAAGTTCTCTGTCTTGAAAACTTCGGTTGCAAGCTTTTTGAGTGTGTAGATGTCTTCGTTTGTTGCATTTGCAGATGCAATTACCGCAACCTGTTCAGGACTGAATCCTGCGCATTTGCCTGCAATTGCTCCAAGTGCTTCTTCCCATGTTGCTTCTGCAAGAACGTCACCCTTTTTCACCATAGGGGTTTTGATTCTTGCATCACTGTTCACAAGTTCGTATGCATAATGACCTTTCTGACAGGTCTTGCCATCACAGACAGGTGAGCGCTGGAACGGTGCAGTTCCAACTACTTTGCCGTCTACGACTACGAGGTTGAATGAACATCCTGTCCCACAAAATGGGCAGACTGTTGGTACATATTTGAATTCCATAACTATACCTCTAACAGAGAAATATTGGATATTTGTAATATATAAAAACAATGTTTGGCAACCCTAAATGTGCGCAACAACGGTGGAATTAATAACGTATGAGTATAAATTCATAATTTAAAGATGAAAAAAGTTGCAATACCTCCCATGATTGCTGACATTGTAATGAATGGCATATTTAATCTGGACGGATTTCTTTATGATAAGGCAGAAGAATGTCCTTACTGCGAAGGAGAATTAAAAGGGCATGATACAAAAAGGAAAAAATTTGCAGCAATAATTGAGAATAAACTGCGAAAAAATATCATTGTAAATGTAAAACGATACAGGTGCACAGGATGCAAAAAACTCGTATATGCCGATTCACCTTTTTATGACAACATCAGAATGGGTGCTCCGATAGTTGATTTTTGTATTTTAAATCTTAAAATCCATCCCGCAAATCATATATCAAAAATCCTAAAAAAAATGAATATACTTGTCAGTCCTTCGACAATCAGAAACTTTACCTCAATAAATTCCGATAATATTCCATCTGTCACTTTTAACGGGATCGTGTTTCCTTTATCTCTGCTAAATATATCAGAGAATATTCGTAATGATGAAAATTCCGGAATGGATGCAATGATTGTTCAGATGATGCAAAAAAGGCGAAATCTATAATTTTACTAATTTTAGCCGAAAAAATAAAAATTTTCTAATGAAAAAGATCAGGTTATTGCAGAATAACCCACTGAAAAAATGAAACTTAGAATATACCTTTTCGTTTTGCCAACTTACATACAGCATACGCAGGCAGGGCATCTGAAAAAATCTCTTTATCCGAAGAGAGATCAGTGCATCCAAAGATCTCTGATGTTATATGTGATCCAATTCCCGCCGCAATAATATTCTCAGAATATGTATCATACATTGCCCTCGTCACCTGCTCCATTATCAAATCTTTCTGCTCTTTGAAAAATGCATCTGCAATTTCAAGTGCTCCCTTTTCACCAATCTCTTCAAGATCTGAACAGACAACTCTTGAAAGCCTCTGAAGAGATGCCTTATATGAGGCTTCCGCACCATCCGGTGTTGGTGTCGTATAGTCCTCTTCTTTTATTTTTCCGAGAACAAGATTTGCATCAGCACTCTGGGCGAAATATTCACTGCTTACAAGCGTATCATAACCGTTAACACAGACTTTTCTTAAAAGAGAGGGGATTGTGCTCCTCAAAGTGCCGGTATACACCAGATATCCCTTTCTGAGGCGATCAAGATCTGTCATACCCTTTAAGGACTCAAATGCATTCAAAGGGATTATGTCGGTTGTAGTGCTTCCAAAATCCACAAGGACAGTGTTCTCATATTTATTACGCAGACAATCTGCTGATGCAAGCCAGTTTGCTGCTGCAAGAAGGTGAGAAGGTTTATCATGGAATTCCCCGTCCATACCGTAAAATAAAGAATCAGGAATAGCTTTTTTTACTGAATCACAGATAAATTTTATTCCTTCGTCCTTACCTGCAAAACCATCGGCAAGTTCACCACTCATAACAACTGCCGCTTTCTTATCAGAATAAGGCTCAAGGAGTTTTGTAAGAGGAGCATTATCCCACATTGGACAATAATGAATTTTTACAGAATTGTTATCAAAGATTTTCAGATTTGCCCCGCCAATGTCAATACCAATAATCTCAGTCAATCTTGGTCACCACACCTTTAGTATCAAAAGAAACCCTTCCTTTCAGATGCACTGATTCAGGAATATTACCTTTTGAGGATTCCACTAAGATATCTGCAATTTCCTCTTCCATTATTGCACATATACCAACAAGACTTGTTGTGGGACGCGGATTCACGTCAACAACATATATCCTGTCTGAAACAATCATATCAATTCCAATATATCCCTGGCATCCCAGTACATCCATGCATTTTAAAGCCGTTTTTATTATCTCATCCATTCTTGGATGTGAAACAGGAGTTTCTCCTCCTTTATAAAAAAACCTGTTTTCTTTCATTTCAATATATTGTCTGTTAACAGAAAGAACAAGAGGCCTTTTTCCACTATATGAAAGACAAACATCTCCTGTAACACGACTTCCTACAAGACTTACGCTGACATTTTCCCCTTCGATAAACTCCTGCCCAAATTCGCCGTCATTTGGGGCATCTTTTGAAAGACGCATGTTCTGACCATCTACACCATTGATTTTTTTTATTAATTTCAGACCCTCCGATATCTCTTCAGGTACAGAAATACCATTTGAGGATAGTATTGCACCGGTATGACGCTTATTGGAGCACAATGCAATATTGAGGCTCCCACACCCAATATTTCGGGTATTGTCCTCAACAATTTTGGTAAATCTGCCGAGAATATCATCAGGTGCAATTACAAGACCAAAATCACACTCAGGTGCAATTCGCTTCAACTCCTCTACAAAGTCCCCTCTTTCAGGTGAAAGAACTTCATACCCACAGCACTCAAAGCTTTCCCTTAATACTTTGAGCATAGCTGCACCCTCCGGTGCGAGTTTGGGATCGTTAAACACTGTATATTCGGCTATAAGCGCCTTCATTAGTAATAAGTTTGAATCTGAAAACAGATGAGGATAACGATTGTAGTAATATCTGTTTTTAAAAAGATTATTTTGTCTTTTTATTAATTTTCATATTATCTATTGCTTTTTCAAATTTTTCTTCCATTTCTTCATTAATATCTTTATTTTTTGAATCCCCTGCTTTTATACATTCACCTTTATCAGATCTAAAGAAATCAATTTTTGATCTCATCCAGCTGGCCTGGCGTTCACAATTTTTATTTAAGCCGTAAAAATATCCAAGAGCAAAACTTAACACAGAAAGAAGAATTGATAGCAGACCTACCACACCACAGATGAAACAAATATCTGAGCAACCCTGTACCTGAGCAGGACATTTATCAGACTCTGTAATGACAGTCTGTGAAGTTTTAGATTCGGAATCAACTTTTATAACGGAGACATCTTCTGATTCAAAAAACTCCTCGAAACCGGGATTCTCAATAATGACTTCATAATGGTTGTTTTCATAGTCTGATTCATTTATCCTTTTGTCATAGTCTGCCTGGGCTTCAATAAAGGATGTACTTCCTGAATATGTTATCTGGACAGGTTCAAAGATAGTGATACTCTCTCCTGACGGCAGATATCCAACATTACTCACAATATCCACTTTATTACCATCTGCAAAAAGTGCAGTTATACTCGGATCTGAATCCCCGTCACCCATATTTTTTATTGTATATGAAATTCTTGAGATAACGCTTTTTTCAGTATCAAAATCTGCCTTGAGATCTTCTATAATTAAATCAGGCTTGGGATCCTCCCTTCCAAGAATATTTATCTCCACGACCTGCCAGTTTTTTGGATTTGAATGCTTTTTCATTCTATTTCCGGTTATGATAGTGTATGCAGGAGATATCTTCCAGACACCTGGTTTATCAAGTGAAAATGTTTCCTTAACACTGACGTAATCTCCGGGATAGATAGTTTTTCCAATATAATTCTGACCAAGCCTTACAGTGTAACCCTGCGGATCCGTAAGATCAAAGAAAAGCCCCCCTGGCTGATCTATTACAATCTGATTATATTCTGTTGGCTCATATTGAAGCATATATGCAGCAGTTACATCATCACCTGTAAATAACTCAGGCAAATCTCCCGAGATACTATAACTGCTTATTTTTAACCCTTCCGGAGAGATCACAGGTTGTTCCTGAGAATAATACACAACTGATGCCGAAACTACAGGCACTGCCATTAATAACAATGTTATAATAAAAACAGCAAAACCTGCAAGTCTGATATTTTTACCTGACATGGATATCACACAAGATAGTTTTCTGTATATAAGCAAATACTATTATACCTGCCTAAAATATATCAGAAAAATTAAGTCAAAGTGGCCGTGGAATTAATAAGGCTTTTTATTTATTAAAACATGTGATAAAATGAAAGAGGAGATCTATGAGACCAAAAATACTATTGACAAATGATGACGGGGTAACATCAGAAGGTCTGTGGGCTACGTATGAGGCACTGACAGAATTTGCTGAAGTTACTGTAGTTGCACCATCAACACAGCAGAGTGCTGTCGGCAGATCGATCTCAATATTTGAGCCGATACGGGCGAATAAAATACTAATAAACGGAAAGGAAGCATATTCTGTCGGGGGCAAGCCAACAGATTCTGTAATTATTGGTCTTTTTGCCCTTAATTTAAAACCGGATCTGGTTGTATCAGGAATCAACATCGGTGAAAATCTGTCTTTTGAATCTGTAATGACCTCAGGAACAATAGGTGCGGCACTCGAAGCGGCTAACCATGATATCCCTTCGGTTGCCTTTTCACTTCAGGTAGAAGATCAGGGAGAAAAATTTGATGATCCCAAATATTCACGTCTTGACTTCAAAGAGTCAAAAAAAGCAATAACTTACATAATTAAAAAAATTCTGAAAAACGGTTTTCCTGCAAACAGTGATGTAATTAATGTAAATATTCCAAAAAATTTTACAGGGAAATATGAGATTACCCATCTCGCAAGAAAACTCTTTGAAACAGGAGTTGAAAAAAGACTTGATCCACGCGGAAGACCTTATTTCTGGATTAACGGCCCTCTTTACGATGATGCCCGGGAAGGTACTGATGTTCATTCAATATCAAAAGGAAATATATCCATAACCCCGTTAACACTCGATTCAACCGCATATACAGGAATGAACGAAATAAAAAAAGTTCTGGAAATATAATTATTTATTTTTTTGAATTTCTGTTTCACTACATTAGTTAATAAAAAAAATTTGAAAATGTTTATTTCAATTTTATATATAGTATTCATTTTTTTAGTTATAATTTTTAATCAAATCTCTTTATCCTTATTAATTTTTATTATAGCTTCTTTCATAGCTTCTCTGGCCCGAATATCTTCCTCAGATTCAATGGCTTTTAAAATTGCGCCATAAGCTGTTGTACCTCCAAGAATGCCAAGAGAATGTGCTGTAATCCTGCGCACGTACTCATTCTCATCTCTTAAAAGAGGTATTAATGACATCGAAAGTTCTTTATTGCCAAAAATACCCATGTCCTTTGCCGCCATATAGCGGACATGGTCTTTTGGATCTTTTAGCATCCGGGTAAGGGAATTTATTGCTCTTTCGTCTTTTATGAGTCCCAGTGCTTCCACTGCCCTGTATCTCACTATCCAGTCAGGGTCATCAAGGATTCCAATTAAAGGCAGGACCGCAGTCTTGCCTAAATTTACAAGGGATTTTGCCGCTTTTGCCCTTGTTTGTTTATCACTATCATAAAGTTGTGATATGTATATTTTTATCGGGTCCTTTTCAATCATTGTTATAAATTTTAACTTTTCGCGGTATTAAATATGTAATATCCTTCTTTCATGGAAGATAATTATCAACATATTTCAGAAATGTTTCAACAGTATCTTTGGAATACGGCCCTTCTTCATAACCTGAAAGAATTGTAATGGAGTCTTTGAATGTTGAGACAGTCATCAAAAATCCAGGCGGCCAGCAGATTGTAGGAAGAAAAACTGCATATTTAATATCAAGGCTTTTTTCATCAGCGTCTTTAAGTGGCAGGAAACATTCAGGATTTATTATTCCTATATTTGAAAAAACAGGATTTTTAAAACTGGTTTTCTGATATCCGGCCATCATATCACTGTAAAAATCCAGAACTTTATTGATACCACCGGCAAAAATTTTCTCATAAAAAGCTATACAGCCAAGACCCAGTTTTCCTGATTTTTTCTCCCTCGTGATTTTTGTTATTTGATCAATTATATCCTTTAATTCTGAATTTTTATCCGCTTTCAAAGACACTTCATAAGCAATGGACAAATTTTGCGGATGGATATCGTTTTCCCTGCCATAATATCTTCTGATATCAGCTGAAGTTAAAATGGATTTTTTTGAACTTTCATTTGATTTGCAGGAATTAATTTTTAAAAGCGCCAGAAAAAAGGCGCCAATTATAACATCATTTACAGTAGCACCATATTCCCTTCCAAATTCCTTAATTCTCTTTAATCTTTCAGGAAGAAATTTTCTGGCAGCAATACGGGGAATTCCACGTCCACAACTAACAAACGGAAATGACCATCTGTCAATAAAAGGCTCTTCATTATCCAGAATATCTCCTATTTCGGATGCTGGAAACTTATCCAGAATATCTTTTGTGCCCCTGTAGTACCAGCCTTTTGACTCAGGCTCATAATCAGGATTGTCCTGCAAATTCCGGTATATGCCAAATATTTCAGCTGCAAGATCACTTAAACCGCGTGCATCAGTAAAACCATGGTGGCAGGTAACAACCACCGTATCATCATCTACGCACCGGTATATTCCTACCCGTACCTGAGGCCCTTTGTAAACATCCAGTGCAGGAGGAGGATTTGAAAAAATTATTTCATTTGATCCGGATATCTCTAAAATATAAAATGCTCCATCATAACTATTCTCAGACATACTTTCCCAAAAAGCGACATCTTCTGTTTCATTATAACGCGATGAAAGATACGGATTAGAAACAATTGCTTTTATTGTTGCACTTTTCAGGCACTTTTCATCAATTCTGCCATTTAATTCAAAGATAATATGCATTGTAGGCTCATATATCCGGTTAAAATGGACATTAAATACATCAAACACCGGGGCAGAAACTTTCAGAATCTCTTTTGAGCTACTCATCTTCAAAAAGTAATTGTGACTTATTAAAGAATAGATTTTGTTTTTAAAAAAATTATCTTTTCACTATTTATCCGCCCGTTTTTTTAAAAATACTGAACTAATTCTTCATTGGATCTAAAAGAACTTCATTGTCAAGTCCCCTAAAGGATACAGCCGCAACTGCGCCGATAATTCCTCTTCTGCCCATTAAAAAGATGTTTTCCTCAAGTGCAATATCCCTCGCATCTTTCTCTGACAATATGGATTCTCTTGCCGACTCCCCATAATTTCTAAGATTTTTTGATACCATAAATCCGGATTTAATGGCAATACCCCAGTTTTCAGAGAGTGATTCATCCTCCACAAACCGGGCGGCAATATTTTTTATCTGATCAACCTCTGCCGGCAGAACAGCAAGTTCTATAAAACTGCATGAATTCCCTGCTGTACAGTCAGCTAATTTTGGATTTAGCATAACAACTCTGTGAGATATTGGTATTACATCTTTAAGCTTGCCCAGATATTGCAAAAGACCGAGTGCAAGCGCAAAGGTTGCCCCGCCCTCTTTTGTATCTGTATCGTCTATGCCAATAATCAGATGTGACATAGCTCTTGTATAGACCTCGCCTTCAACAAGAGAACCAAAAACATCCAGTTTAATATCACAGACACCCTCTGCCATTTTCATCATATCAGTAAGTGAATATGCAGGTCCCCCGATACACCTGATCTTCTGGATGATAAAATCGTCTTTCTGCTTTATGCCCACCACACCAACCGCGGATGACGGGTAAAGCCCAATTTTGTAATCTGAATCACTGGTTTTGCAACCAAGAGAGGCATATTCAATGAGAAGTGTTCCTTCACGCTGTGCTTTTTTAATCACACCTCCGGCAAGTGAATGATGATGGCGACAGAATGCTGCGCATCCGCCGCTTCTGCACTCATGGAACACTGCGACATTCTCTCCATCAACAGTTGTAAAAATTTTTTTGCATGCCGTCTGAAGCATTGCGCTTTTTGTAATGTACTTTGCAGGAGAACGTCCTCTTTTCTCCTCCTTTAATACAACACATTTCTCATCAGAAAGACGGTTAATCCAGTCCTGAATTGTACTTCGTGGAATTTTTGTCTGTTCTTCAATATCATGAACAGTAAAAAAGCCTTTTTTGAGGGTACAGTCCCTCATCAGTTCTAAAAATTCCCTTCTCTTCTCAATTACGCCCGCCATGACACTCCCTTATGAAAAGCAGATCGGAGATTATTGCACTTGCAGTCTCAACAGAACCTGCGCCTTTTCCAATAAATGTAACATTTCCTGCAAGATCTGTTTCAGCCGTAACTGCATTAAGAGTGTCCTGGACAACAAGAGTATGGTTTTTTGATAAAATTCTGGGTGAAACACGAAGTGTTTCAGTTTCCACATCGATTTCGCCTATAAGACGGATTGTCTTTTCGTCCTCGCTGGCAAGCTGGAGAGCAGCCGAGGGAATGTTGTCAATTCCGGTAATATCAACATCATCAAGAGTTTTATTAAAACCAAGTATCGTATTTGCAAGAATTACAAGTTTTATAGCGGCATCTATTCCTTTTATATCATAAGTAGGATCAGCCTCGGCATAGCCAAGTTCACGTGCCTCCAAAAGAGCCTGCTGGTATGTCAGTTTCTCATCCGACATCCTTGTCAGAATATAATTGCATGTGCCATTAAAAACACCATTTATTCTTTTTATCTTATTTCCGGCCAGACCATACTGAAGTGCGTGAATGATTGGTATTGCCCCGCACACCGCAGCCTCAAATCTGAGAGTGCACCTGTTCTCGTCCGCAATCTTTAACAGATTCCTGTATTCAAGAGCAACAGGTCCCTTATTTGATGTGACAACATTCTTCCCGTTTGAAAGGGCGTATTTCATGTAATTTAATGCAGGCTGACCGGTTTCTGCATTTGTTGGCGTCACTTCAACAAGAACATCATAATCTGCAGATTCCAGAATTTTTTCAGGTGTTATTTCCTTATCACCACAAAGGCCCGTTTTTTCTTTTTTTTCAAATATTTTACAGATATCAAGTCCGTTATTATCTATTACCCCGCTCTTTGAATCTGCAACTGCCGTAATTATTATCCCAAGATCTTTTTCATTTATTATTCCGGCAAGTCCTTTACCAACAGAACCAAAACCCAGTATTGCTATCTTCATCAGATACCCTCCAGAGGTTCTACAATTAAGATTCCTTTCTGTTTTGAAACATTTTTTAGAATCTCCATCGCACGGTTAATATCTTTCAGACTGTCTGATTTTATTGTCATCTTTGCAGATGTGGGTTCATTTACAGCCGGCATTATCAGTGAAAGTTCCCCGACTTCCGCAAAACCGGTGGCGTCTATTTTATCCACGGTATCACTCAAATCCGTATGCATCAGATGACCGATTAGAATAACCGATTTTCGGATTAAAAATCTCTCCTCACCAATTCTAAGTATTGAAACACCACTTTTTTTAAGAAGAGTCTTGAGTTCATCAAGTTTTCCTGCCGGTAGTTCTAGTGTAACCTCAACATCAAGAGTCTTGTTTTCCGAGAGCGGATCTCTTTCATGTATTACCGATTTGATATTGCCACCAACATCAGATACCGGCTTTAGTGCCGCTACAAGATGACCGGGAGAATCCTTTATCTCAAGTTTCATAGATACCTGCATATATCCAAAAACACCTGATAAAATAATTAGGACTAAAAGGAGATAAGCCTTTTACAACAGATTCAGACTGAATAAAAATGAAAATTTTGATTTTTATTAAAGATTTTTAAGTTTGCTGTCAACTTTTGCAAAGAAATTTTTGCCGGCATTTATAAAAAGCGCCGGTTCAGACGATTTTTCAACAGAAACTACATTGCCATTATAAAGTTCCAGGATATGCTGACCATCAAGAACCAGATCTGCCGGTTTTGTACTGTCAAGCTCAACCCTCAGTCTTCGTTCACTGCTGACAATATGCGGCCTGGAAGAAAGATAATAAGGAGCAAGCGGGACAATTAAAAAAACATCTGTCCAGGGATCAACAATAGGTCCCCCTGCACTCATAGCATAACCTGTCGACCCTGTGGGAGTACTTATTATAACACCATCAGCCCTGAATCTTTCAGCAGGTATATAATCAATATTAATCGTAAACTGGAGTATCTTTGCAGGTCTCGAAGTGACTATTACAGCTTCATTTAACGCTTCACCAACAAATTCTCCATCCACAAGGAGATGAAGACGCATTCTCTTTTCTATTGTAAAATTACCTGCCTCTATTTTTAAGAGATATTCTCTGGCCTCTTCAGGTTCAAGATCTGTTAAAAATCCTACGCGACCCCGGTTTATACCGATAATTGGCATCTGTTTATCAAGTTGTCTTACAGTATGAAGAACAGTACCGTCACCGCCAATTACAACCGCAACATCACCATTGAGATCCCTGAAATTTGTCCCTGCACCAATCCCAAGTGCTAAAGATGTTTTATTTTCACAGATGATCTCATGCCCTCTGTCCTTCAGAAATGCCAGTATATCTTTTGCAATAAAAAGGGCTGTCTCATCATCAGGTCGTGCAACCAGTGCAAATTTTATTTTAATCACCTCAGATATTCAATTACTTTTTTATGAATCAGTCCGTTTGTTGCAACAAGGCACTGCCCCTGACTGACATCATCTGTAAATTTTATCGGATAACCATTCTTGTTTGTTACAGTACCTCCCGCTTCTTTACAGAAAAGCATTCCTGCCGCAGCATCAGTAACCCTCAAAGTATTCCTCAGATCAATAAAACCATCCAGACGACCACATCCGACATAACATAATTCAAGGGCAGATGCACCATACAGTCTCCATCTGCGAATCTTCTCTCCAATTTTCATAATTGTTTCCGGATCAAATTTTTTCCCGTAGACGCTGATTGTACTTTTCTCTAAAAGGTCTGTATCAGAAACACGGACAATTTTACCTCTGTTATACGCACCTTTACCTTTTACAGCATAAAATGATTCGTTATGGGCCAGATCACGAACATATGCCTTTTTAATAATTCCTTCCTCTGCATATGCAATAGAGAGTGCATAAAAAGGATTCCCGGTTATGGCATTATGCGTGCCGTCAACAGGATCAAGATATATGGTTCCGCATTTGCCGCCAATATCATCAAATCCTATTTCCTCACTAATCAGGATTTTACAGACTCCTTCTCTCTTTAAATATCCTATTACTATCTCCTCTGCAATCTGATCTATTCTTTTGGTAGGTGTCCCGTCAGCCCCCTGTTTTATAATATCTGCAGCTTTTTTAGTCCCTATAAGAGGTGAGATGGCCTCAGTCACTTCCTTTGCAATATCTTCACAGCATTTATAAAATTCCATAATTATCACATCTGCATATTGCATGATTCTTCGTTGAATTTATTTAAGTTGATTGTGATATACATAGTAGAGTTTGATCATTATGAAAGAACAGACTGAAATTGGAAAATTAAAAGAAGGACGATATGTTGTTGTTGATGACGAACCATGCAAAATTCTGAGTATTGCAACATCAAAACCTGGAAAACACGGTGCAGCAAAGTCCAGAATCGATGTTGTTGGTATCTTTGACGGAGTAAAACGTTCAATAGTCAACCCCGTATCCGCAAAAACATATGTACCTATTGTTGAACGCAGAACTGCACAGGTTATCTCTATCTCAGGTAATAATGTCCAGTTTATGGATGCAAAGGACTTTGAGATGTTTGAGCAGACTCTCAAAGAAGAAGTTGTTTCAAAACTTGAAGCAGGAACCGAAGTTCCATACATTGCCTCAATGGGCAAAAGAAAACTTGAAGATTAAATTAAATAATCTATACAAGATTTTTTTTAGCCGTAAAACGGTTAATTTAATTTTATCTCCTAAAAAACGGGATTTTTATATCAGATTATCTTACAAGCCTAAAATAATAGCTTTTTTCTGAAAAACGAACAGAAATAAATTATAACAGGCATTGTTCTGATAAAAAATTATTCTAAACTGATCTGATCGGTTATTTCTTCAATTAATGCGCAAACAGAATCCTTTTTCTCCGGTTCCACAGTTATTTTCTCCAGGTGCGTCAATATTGGAATTGCTTTTTTGCCCTGATTTAACAGGCCATTTTTTGCAGCATCTGAAACTCTGATATCAACATCAAAAAAGGCTTTTGCAAGATAGGGCATAGATTCTGCTTTATTCATTTGAACAATAACTGTTATGGCATTTAGCCGCTTTTCAGGATTTTTGCTTTTCATTAAAAACCCGAGTGCCTTCAGTGCAGGTAATCCTTCTCTTTTTAAAGCATCCCATTTTTCAGAAAGAATTAATTTCTTTATTCTTTCATTCTGTTCAATTTCCTTTTCAATACTTTTAAGGAGAGAATTTCTTTTTGTATCATTGCTGTTTATTCTGGTTTTACTTAAGACAGGCAGAGCAATAGTCCCATATTTTATCAGATATGCCTTTGCGATAACCGAAACCTTTCTGTCTGTATCGAAAAGTGCACTTATAAGATATTTTACAGATTCAGGAACGCCGATTTTACCAATTGTTCTTACTGCATTCAGCCGCATTTCAGGATCTTTTTCAGAAAGAAGTTGTGACAGATACAAAACAGCAGATAAACCCATTTTTTCAAGTTCTTCCCATCTGCTTTCTGATATACAGGATTTTATCCTTTCTGTTTCTTCAATCTCAGATATAAGGTCATTTAACAATTCTTTTTGAGAAATGTCATCATTATTTGCTGAAATCGACTTTAATTGCGGTAATGCAGTCCCACTCATTTTAAAAATTGCCGAACGTGATTTTTTTGAGATTTCCTCATCCATATCAAAGAGCATATAAGAAAGAGGTGGAATCGATTTTTCTGTATTTATTGCGATCAGAGAGTCCAGGGCCTTCATTCTTTTACCGGAATATGGATCCTTTAAAACCTCAGATAAAGGTGAAATTGCAATCGGTCCTGTTTTTACTACTTCATCCCAATTGTTCCCTGCAATATAATAATAGACCAGATCTTCTTTCTCTTTCGGAATAAGTCTCAGACTTTCAAGAGTTTTTGCAGCCGTTTCTTTGAATGAATCTTTTTTATCACCCTTTAGAGCCATCACAAGAGGATTTTTAACACTTTTACCATAGGATTTTAGTGCGTACACAGCCATCTCACGTATACCCTGATTATTATCGTCAAAAAGCAAAATCAGAGGATCAATTGCTCTATCATCTTTAATTCTGCCAAGCACTTTTACTGCAGCCGCACGAATCTGAGGATTTTTATCCTTTATTGAATGGATCATAGCATCAAAGATCCTTTTATCCGAAAGTTCGCCGAAAGACTCAATAAGCACTTTCTTTACATCAGAGTCTTTTTCGCTGTAAATTCTGTCATGCAAAGCATCATTTGCTTCTTTATCCTTACATTTGACAATATTTTTTGCAATAATTATTTTTATCTCAGGCCTTCCATAGTTTAAGACCCTTATCATACCCATTATTCCGGGTTTGCCGGTCCTGATTAGAATGTCTGCAATTATATTCTGGAATTCTGTATCTGCATTATTCATAGTATTGATAAGTGGTTCTATGGCAGGTTCTCCCATCTTTACAATTTTATCAGAATAATCAGATCTTAATGATTCATCATCACTCTTAAGCCCGACAATAAGACGTGAGACCTCCATTGCAATCTTTTTCTTAAGTTCCAGTTCTTTTTTGATAATACTGTCAATTTCATTCTGGGTAAGCTGCTTTTTGATATCCTTCGCAGTTTTTTCATCCTCTTCTGTACCTGCCCGACTGATCAAATCATCTATTTCATCCTGAGAAAGTTTCTTACATAAAAGCTGGGTAGTCCTCTTGTTCTCTACGTAAACAGACCGGTGAAGAAGTTCATCAATATCTTCCTGTGTGAGTTTTTTGCCCAGAAGTTTTGAGGTGTCGCTTTTCTTAGTGGATCTGGAATTTCTTATAAGATCGTCTATCTCTTCCTGATTTAGTTTCTTTTTTAAGACAGAAAGTGCGTCAGTATCATTTGCGTTTAAAACTCTGTCAAGAAGACGATCCAGGTCATCAAGAGAAAGCTTCCTTCTTAATAGACTTGCAGTTTCATGACTGTACTCTCTTATCTTCCCCCTCTCTTTTTTAATTTCTCTTTCAGTAAATATATCAAGAATTGTGCGTGCATTTCTCCTGACTTCCTCATCCTTATCACCCAGATACTCCCTGACATACGGGACTATCTTCATATCACCGGTTTTGGAGAGAACACTCAGCATTCCTAATTTTTCCATCTTTGTCCCCTGAATACTCACTCTGTGAATCTCCACCATAAGAAAATTGAACATAAAGTTGCTCATTTTTAAAAGAGCTCCCATTGCTTCAGTTCTTACATCAAAATCAGGATCATTTAAAGATCTTGTTGCAAGAGGTATGCCATAAGGATCACTAATCCCTCCAAGTGCAGTAAGAGAAGAAATTCTCACAAGTTCATTAGGATGAAAAGCCATATTTTCAATAAAAGGAATTGCAGGATTGCCCATTTTTGAAACAGCCAGGGAACTTTCCAATCTTACACTTTCTTCAGGATCTGAGAAATGCCTGATTAAAACAGGTATTGTAGCTGTGTCCCTTATTTTTCCAAGTGAATATGCTGATGCACGTCTTACATTTCCGCATTCATCCTCAAATGTTTTCAAAAGGCATGGTATAGCATCCTTTGCATACAAATCTCCAAGAGCCTCAATTGCTGCAATTCTTACATTTTCATTGCTGTCTTCTGTCAGAAGGATAAGAATATCTGTTGATTTTTTTCCATATTTTTGAAAATTTTCAACAGCGACAATACGAATAATAGGATCTTCATTGGAAAGAGATTTTGATAATCTAATTGCCACCTCATTTCCAAAACCGGACACTAATATTTTTTCCTCCCAGTATTCAGGTGAATTTAATTCAAACGAATGCTTTGATTTGTTCAAAGAATCCCCAGAATTGTTTTCCTCTGCTTTTTTGTCTTCTTCTTTAAAATAATCCAAAGCTTCGGAAATACCTGCTTTTAAAGTTGTATCTTTATTTTTTGATGCATTTTTGACAGCATCTGTACCTGGTTTGCCAAGGGAGTACAATATTTTAAATGCACTTTCTCTTGTTTCAAAAAAATCATCACCCAGAAATTCAATAAGGCAGGGTATTGCAGTTTCACCCATATTTTCAACATCTTTATAACTGCCACGCAACATCAGTGATTTTGCCTTTTCATAATTGTTTTTAGGTCTCCAGTTAGTCTTTTCAAGCGACCATGACGCTTCTACCCTGACGTCAGGGTCGGAATCACTCATACTCCCTACTAAAAGAGGTATTAAGGATTCCTCTCTTTTATCAGCAATCGCAGCAACTGCAGCCTGCCTGACACCACTATCATTATCACTTAAAAGAAGCCTTAAGAGTGATTTTGAATTTTTATCATCTGTTTTTGCAAGAACTGAAGCAATTTTCTTTTTAACCTTACCATCAGAAATATCAATTCCAAAGCTAAGAGCAGGTATTGAAGAACTTCCTGATTTCCCAAGAGAATTCCAGTCTTCTTTTACAAGAAAATAATATGCACGCTCAGTCTGATTTGTTGAATTCCATTTAATTTTATCAAGAGATTCCACTGCCTGTTTTCTGACATCTATATTCTCATCACGAAGTAGAAATACAAGCATATTAATCATATTTTTGTCAACTCTGCCAATATACCCAATTACAAGTGCAGCCCCCTTTCTGGATTTATATTTTTTATTCTCAATAAGTTCTGAAAGTGGTTCAAGTACAGAAATTCCGTTTTTGGCCATATGAGCTATCGTTCTTGCTGCACCATCACGAACATTTTCACTGCCGGATATCAAAAGATTGAGAAAAGTGCCTATAGAATCTTCACTGTATGTGCCAAGTATTTCAGCAGCGCCTGCCCTCATCTGCTCACTGTTATCACCTAAAGCCTTTAGAAGTGGCACTGAACCGGCTTTGCCTGCCTCTTTGAGTTTTTTTATCGACTCTTTTCTTACCTTTTTATCGGAAGAATCCAGAGAAGAAATTAAATCGGTTATTGAATCTGACAATTTCGGTACCGTATTTTATATTCCTATTTTAGAAAGTGCAAAAATCACTGCCTATTTACAATCAAATTATAGTAAACTCTGATATAACTAATTATTTTAATTACTTTATATCAAAATATCGTAACAGCACTACAGTTTAACAAAATAATTTAGAGTTTGAATAAATAAGCAATAATGCAAATTTTCAGAAAAATGTAGATTTTTTAATTTCCAGATCTTACTTAATATTACAGATACTTATTCAAAAAGGTAATTTGTCCTCTTAAATTGAATTCGGATTTTTTTTAAACATCAGACATAAGATATTTTTTAGGCACATTTATATCAATCTTATATGAGCTTAACATATTAGGATTGATTATAAAATAATAATTTCCGGCTCCTTCATAGAATGCATGATTCCAGAGATATTCATTGAGATTCTCTCTTGAAGGTCCTGTTCCTGTGGTTTCTTTATCTCCACCAGATTCAACATCTTCAGGTTCGGCAAAAAAATCCTCACTTGAACTACCCTCAGCTTTGTCTATCACCTTTGGCAGAGGGCCCTGTGTTCTTGAATTCAGAATATAAACAATGCCATTTGGTTTATCTGCATCCATCACCTGAACATTTATTGAAGGAATTACGTAGTACTGACTGGAAGTATCCACACCTGTGCTACTTCCCTGGCTCCCCATTATACCTTCAACTCCACCGGCAGAACCACCACCTCCGGATTGTGCTTCAGCCGCTTCTAATATTTTTTTCCTTTCATTATACTGTTGCAGTGTTATTGCCCCGCTATTATATTCCTCTTTTAATTGATCAATTCTAAGGGAATAGTTTATAGTGGTTGTAAAATCAGTGCTCCCGACATCACCCAAACTCTCAATGGTTACTTCTATCTCCCAGTATGGAAAAGGAATGTTTATTATCTGGGTTGTTGCATCCCACCGTCCTTCTATTGTTGCATAAGTTTCCAGAGTGTTATCTTCAGGTTGTTCATATCCAGGCATCCGAAACCCAAAGTCCCTCACATCTGAAGGCCACTGGAGATTATATGTCGAAGGGTCAACAAACTGAACCGTTTTTGCAGACCCGTCCCATGCAGGGGTGGAAGTAGGAGCAACAGTTGTTCCGGACATAACTGGACTATAAGGTGTTGTCTGTGCTCCCTGTGGAATAGGTATATTTGATACTGTATCCGATTTTGTTTCAGGAAGAATCTGTACAGTTTCTCCGTTCATTATTGGTTTGACAACAAGTGCCAGCACAATTACAATAATAATTGCTGAAACAAAGAACATGAGATCCTGTTTTTGCATAATTTCTTTTTGGTTATTTTTATTTATATATAGTTTGTTTTTCAGAAAAAGAGAAAATTCTTAAAAAAGGCAGTGAATCTAATCCGGCTTTTTTAGTATTAAATCTTAAAAGAAGTGATAAAAAATTGTTTTATTAATATAATTTTAAAAAAGGTTTTTTTCTTTAAATTGTATCAGACCCTTATTCCGTGATCAACAGGAGAAATCCCTGTTTGCGCTCCTGATTTCTCATTTTTATATTCCCTGAACTGCTTTAGGGAGACAGTAAGATCCCTTGTAAATGCAAAGTATCCAATCTGCGTATTTTTACACAGATTCATAGCCATATCCATAAGCCCTCTCGGGTCAGGTCTGGCCTCTCCCAGCCAGATATGGAATATATTACCCCCGTCAACAATCGGGAAGAAGACATGCTCTAGCTCCATTCTTTTGGTAAGTGAAATATCAGCACCGGGAGTTACATGAATACCATTGGTATAGTATATCGGAAGATCAAAAGTTGTGCCTAATTTTTCCATTGCAGTATCCAGGTCGCCCTTTATTACTTTCCGGGTATATTTGCTGAAACGGGAGTCTATTAAGTCTGCAACACTAAAACGCTGTCCTGTAGTTTCTGCAGGTGTCCTTGCAAGAGCAATTGTCATATCATGTTTTGCCGAGATCTCTTTTGCATACATCTCCATCTCAGTCATTGCCCGGACTGCAAGCGCAAATGCTTCCCTGCTTTCATGAATCTGGGACCCGGTATGATGCTGAACCATCTCATTTACGCCAACTATTCCAATTGTATATACAAGTCCT
>NZ_JBSREC010000021.1:0-10004 GCF_055145805.1 Methanomicrobium sp.
TGCAAACATGGAAGTGATCAAATTTGAACTTGATATCAAAAACAGCGGAGACGGTATTTTAACAGGAAGTATAAGCTCAGACAGGAACTGGATATTAATAAAGAATCCTGATTTCACAACAGCCAGAGAAAATAAAGTTGAAATTGTTATTGACAAAAATAATCTGCCTCAAAGATCTGCAGGCATTAAATTTGCAGGAAATATTACTATCTCAACAAACGGCGGGAAAATAAAGGTGCCTGTAACTTTTGCCACAGGCAAAGAGCCTCTTTTAGGAATATCGGACAGGAAATTAATAGCTAAAAATATAAGAAAAGGAAAACTGCTGAAAAGAGAAATTCAGATAATTAATAATGGCGGCGGCCTTCTCACAGGCAGCATAAAAACCAGCAGGGACTGGATAAAAGTAATACCTGCTGATATCAGCACTTCTTCACGGCAGACTGTTGAAGTAATAATTGATACCGGAAAAACAGGAGACAATATATTTTCCTTTGGGAAAATTGATCTCTCCTCAAACGGAGGCATTTACTCTATCCCTGTTGCATTAACTTTTACCAAGTAGTATCAGAGAGAGTTAGATATTTATCTGTGTAATCCTCTATATCACATCAAAGGAGATTTTGATATGCAAATTTTAAAGCTTTTTATCTTCATGATAATTATTGCAACCATTGCAGTCCCGGCACAGGCATTTACTTTCAACTCTCTCTCTGTTGAAGTGAGTGAAAACGGAGACACTCTGGCGGTTTTTGACTACAGTATGACTTTCTGGGAATACTTTGGTTATTATACAAAGATTGCAGACCCTTCGGATGAGATTAGAAAAGAGCTGGATAAGAGATCCTCACAGCCGGTCGACATTCTGGGAGTCTCTGATAAGTCAGCTTCCTTTATGCTATATGGTTTTACGGATGTAACAGAGAAAACAGATTCAAAGACTTATACTGTTCCCCCCGTAGAATTTTCAAGGGCAGAAGAGGTATTAAAAGATCACTGGGTATCAAAAATTACAACCTTTGATCTCTCACCTGCAACAACAAAGATAGTATTCCCTGATGGATATACTAAAGAATACTACAATCAGGCTGATATACCTGCAACTGTTCATACAGTCTGAAAAATTAAGATGAAAAAATTTTATCATTTTATTTTATCTTTTTTGTCATTAGAAGTATATTTTCACCGTTTTCGTAACTATAAACTGATTTGTCCATTATTTTCCGGATCATGTAAACCCCCAGTCCTCCGGTTTTTCTATCTTCCGGCTGAAGTGTAATATCAGGTGAGGAAACAGACATTGGATCAAACTTCTTTGCATGATCACGAATCTCAATCTCTAAAATATCACCTTTAATTGTGGCCAAAATAGCAATATACCCGCCTTTTTTGAGATAACCATGAATTATAACATTTGATATTGCTTCTTCCAGGACAAGCTGAAGTTTGAGACTGACATCTCCGGAGATGTTATTCTCCTCAAAAAGATTCCCTGCCGATTCTAAAAGGAAGGGAAGCCTGTCAAGGCATACAAATTTCATGTGGAAATCGAAAATTTTCTTATCAGCCACTCTAAACACCTTTTAAGACCATCACTGTAATATCATCAAACTGTGGTTCATCGCCGCAGAAACGATTCACATCATTTAAAACCGCATGTGCAATCTCTTCAGAACTTTTATTCCGGTTTTTGATTATTATAGACTTAAGCCTTTCTTCCCCGTAATCCTCTTCATCACAATTTATCGCTTCTGTTATTCCATCGGTATAAAAGACAACAATATCGTCACTGCCAAGCGGGATTTCTCCTGATTTATATTTCATATCCTCCATAACACCAAGTGCAATACCTGTCGGAGGAAGGGTATCAAACTCTTCTGTTTCTGACAGAAGAACAAAAGGCGGATTGTGTCCTGCATTAGTATATTTAAGAATTTTTTTGTTCTCATCTATAATAGAATAGAAAAGTGTTACAAACATTCCGGACTCTGAATCTTTTGAAATGAGACTGTTTGCATCTTCAATTGCCTCTGTAACACTGGTATGCCACCCTGCACTTGCCCTGACAATTGTTCTTGAAAGTGCCATGAAAAGCGCCGCAGGAATACTTTTTCCTGAAACATCAGCAATTACAAGTCCAAAACGTCCGTTTGGCAAAATAATTGCATCATAGAAGTCTCCGCCAACTTCAAGGGCAGGGATACTTTTTGCATACAGGTCAAAACCTTTTATAGCAGGTATATTTTTAGGAAGAAAATCTCTCTGAATACCTGCCGCAATCTCCATCTCGGCCTTTTTTTTATGAAGTTCAGACTGATATTTATCCCTCTCGGCCTTTACCCTTCTCTCATTTACAATATTTGATATAAGATATGCAAATACAAACATTCCTATCGCATTAGCCAGAACTATAGGGAAAATTGTTGTACTTACAATATCAGCCGCAAGAGATACCGGCTCTATCATAAAATATGCCAGAATCATGTGGAATATTTCCATTAATACTGCAAATATGACAGCAACACGGATTCCAACAAATTTTTTCCCAAAATAAAGATATATCGCACTACCAAAAACACCACTTAAAACCGTTGCCAGAGAACAGGGAATACATGAAACCCCGCCAAGGGAGAGTCTGTATAAAGCTCCGATAACACCTGAGCCTATACCTACAACAGGTCCGCAGAAGAGACCGCCTGCCATCGGACCAAGATCACGCACATTGATTATGGCACCCATGAACTCAATCCCTCCGGCCGTCCCGTATATAGAGAGAAGACCAAATGATAACATCAGAATCAGCTGGCTTTTCCAGGTTGCTTTTCCGTCAAGGACTGATGTAAAATACTTTGAACGGGTTACAAATATTGCAAATACAATTATTACACAGATTAGTTCAAAAAGAGAGAAGAATATTTCAAGTTCTTTCATATTTTTCACTCTTTATTAGTACTTCAAAAACCCGGGGATTTTTCCTTATTACAGATGTTTTCATCCATTAAAGCTGATCAATGCGCTTTTTTCATCCGCAAATATCTCGAAAATCTCTGTAAATCCTGATATTTTGAACACACTCAGAACAAACGGTCTAAGGCATGCAAGTTTCATCATTCCATTCAAAGATTTAATCTTCTTTAATGTGGAGAGCAGAACGCGAAGTCCCGAACTGCTAATATAATCAACATCAGTGAAATCAATCAGAATATTTTTCCTGCCGGAACTAAGGATTGAATTGAGTTCTGTTTCAATATCAGAAGAACTACTGGCATCAATCCTGCCTGATATCCTGAAAATAGTTACTGAATCTTTATCGGAGTGTTCAATCTGCATAATTCTGACATTAAATTGTTTTTAATGGAGGTTATAATTTTTGCCGGCATCTATAACCATTAAACTTTTAGAAAGCCTAATTATATAACAAAATTTAAGGAAAAATTAATTCAGGGTGAATGAAAATATCTGTAAATTCTTTAAAATCAATATCTCTTGCCATTCCTGAGCTTGAAAAGGAACTATCTGATCTGCTGCAATATCCGCAGGATGAACTTGCGGATATCATAAAAGAGCTTGGCTTTAAGTGCACTGCATGTGGAAGATGCTGCACAAAAGAGTTCAACGACCATGTATTTCTCTTAACAGACGACCTTTCAAAAGCAAAAAATAGTTATGCTGATGCAATAGTTCCGGCCCCTTATTTTGAAATATGTGATCAGAACGGAAACTTTTACGTATCAGGATATGCACTTAAGGTCAAAAAAAACGGAGACTGCATCTTCCTTGAAAACAACAGATGCCGGATATATAACGATCGTTTTTCTATATGCAGAGTTTACCCCTATATGCTGCACCGTGAAACAGACAAAAACGGAAGAACAGAATGGCGCCAGATATCAGGACTTAATGAACATGGCGAATACAATACTGAAATATCCGATGATTTATGCAAAGAATATGCAATGGATACAATTGAATACGAAAAGAAATTCCTTGAACAGGAAAGGGATTTTTATATCGCTCTTCTTTCTCTTTTCAGCGATAAAAACCTCAGACCTGTAAGAAAGATATATGATGAGAAGATGCGTCAGTTTGAAAAGGGAGAGAATATCACTATCTTTGTCTTCAACGGCGAATCCTTTGAGGAAAATCTCATCTCAAAAGACGACTATATATCCGGATGAAATTTGTATTTCTCACCTGAATAACAAATTAAAATATTTTTAAAAAAAAAGATAAACCAGATCCAAATTAAATTAAATAAAAAAGTCAGATCCATTATCTACAATGGCAGGGAAAAAGAAAAAAATACCTCCTTTTTTAAAAATAGCTCTGATAGTAATTATCGTAGTCTTTGCTATCTCGCAAAAGGACACAATTGCGATACCCTTTCAGAACGGATTTAATTCAGAACTGACAGGAGATCCTGATACAATAAAGGCCGGTGCATTCAACATCCAGGTATTTGGCATTACAAAAGCGGAAAATGACGATGTAATGGAAATTCTTTCAAAAATAATAAGGGAATATGACATTGTCGCAATAGAGGAAATACGGGACAGTTCACAGACCGCACTTTTAGAACTTATGGAACTTGTTAATTCAGACGGCTCTGAATATTCTTATTTTGTCAGCGAAAGACTCGGTAGAACCTCAAGCAAAGAACAGTATGCCTACATTTACAATACAAAAACAATTGAACCAATAGGAACTCCGTTCGTATACCCTGAACCTCAGGATGTGGATATGTTCCACAGAGAACCCTATATCGGATCATTCAAATCAACAGAAGGATTATTCAATGCAACTTTTGTGACCATACACACAGACCCTGACGAAGCAGAAGAGGAGATCTGTTTCCTCTACGAAGCATCAGAATACGCAAAAACTGTTCTTCCTTATGATGAAACAGTTGTTATTATGGGAGATTTCAATGCAGACGGTGCGTATTTCGATGAGGATTCATACACGCCGATGAAAACCGAAGGTTACAGATGGGTTATCGGAAATGATATTGACACAACCACAGGTGCAACAGACTGCACATATGACAGAATTGTTCTTACCGGAGGCTGCAACTTCTATACAGGCGATGCCGGAGTAAACAGATTTGATATAAAATATTCACTGACACCTGATTTCACTAAAAAAGTATCAGATCATTATCCCGTATATGCTGTTTTTACAAAGGGAAAAAGACAGGATGAAACAGACTTTCTGACAACTGCAACACAAATACCGACCCCCGCAGAAGATTCCCTGTATACAAATGAAACATCCTGAGGAAACAGACTCCTGTTAAAACAAAAATAACAGGCTAAAAAACAGATTCTCTCAGATATAGGTATATAATTATGATCTATCTTTCAATGTCCGCGATTACCTTTGCTGATGAGGCAATCATATTCTCATTGTTCTCGATTACAGCAACATCCTTTATCGCTTCAAGGACATGCACCGACCCTTCAAGATAACTCAGGATATCGGCAGGGAAGAGAGATATGCCATATTCATCCAGGAGAAATTCAGAGATCTGCCGGTGATTCATCCCGGTCATTCTGAGTTCTAAAATTTCTGCCGCAAATTTTCTCTCGGCACAGCCACAGAGCGGATTCGTTTTACACCTGCAGTTTAAAAAGATCTTAAAAAAATTATTTAATTGTTCTTTCAGCCGCTTATCCATCCGCTGATAATCAGCACAGGCGCTGACAGCCTCAAGAAACTGTCCTTTAAACGCAAACTCGGGCACACGATAGCCCACAATTCTCTGCAGCTTCTTTGCCGCCTTAAAACGCGCCTTTTGTGAGATCAAATACCTGCTCCAAACTCCTCATCAAATTTCTTGAGTGATTTTAAGGATTCTCCCATATCATCAACTTCCACAAGCCAGTCATCAAACATAATCGGTTCTTCATCGGAATCACCGCGGAGATATTTGCCACAGCAGGATTCGCCGTTTAAGACTTTTGCACCGATGTCAGATGCCATCTCAAGCGCTTTTTCAAGATCATCATCGCCGATCTTTCGGCCGTCCTTTACGAGATCTTTTATTGCTCCTTCAGCAATATCGCCTTTGATAAATTTCTTGCATGACATGAAGAGAACCAAAAAGCGCATCTGTACACCCTGAATAATGTCAGATAATTCGTTTTCAGGAACATCTCCCATTATGATCTCCTCAACTTCATTGAGCTTTTCAAGTGCTGTTTTTATGTCATAGCTTCCACTCTGAAAGACCTTGACTATCTTCATAACAGATACATTGATATCTTTTGTAAAATTATCAAGTGACGCTAAGCCCTCAGGCATTTCATCAGACCCCTCTGGTTCATCAAAACTCATTTCCAGAAGTGTATTCAGCCAGTTATCCCATCTTTCCTGTGTATAAAAGTAATACAGTACAGATTGTGGCTCTTCTTTTCCCGCTTTTTTCTTCGCCATAAGTACTGATAATTTCTCATCCGACTATTAAAAGAGGTTTCTATTAACAACCCTGAATCTCGGCTACTCTCAGCCAAGAAATAATACTTACAAAAGCCATAATGTAGGACAGAGATGTCGATAACTGTAATGGCAAAGTATGGAGAACTTTTTTTGAAAAGTGATTCCGTTCAGCGCTACTATACAAAACTGCTAACAAAAAATATCAGGATGGCGCTAAAGGTGGCAGGCCTTGAGGCCGATATTGAACTTCACAGAGGAAGAATACTTGTAACCGGCGATAAACCTGAAGAAATTGCAGATGTCCTCTCAAAAATATTTGGTATCGTCGGAGTAAGCATTGCAAAACGAACATCTCCGGACAGGGATGAAATTGAATCAGCGGCGGCAGATTATGCATCAAAAAAATTAAAGTCAGGGATGACATTTGCAGTAAGAGCGCGAAGATCAAATGTATCCGGCTTTACAAGTCAGGAGCTTGGCGCATCTGCGGGAAGCAGTATATACAGAAGAGTCCCCGGCCTTACAGTAAACCTCTCAAACCCGGATTATGAAATATTTATTGAGGCAAGAAAAGAGGGAGGTCTAATTTACGATAATTCAATTGCAGGTCCGGGAGGACTTCCGGTAGGCACACAGGGCAAGGTTTTGTCACTTATCTCAGCAGGAATTGATTCACCGGTTGCATCATGGCTGGTTATGAAACGCGGATGTGTTGTCTCATTCATCCATTTTAGCGGCGGAGATTATATGGGAAAGGATACAAAACCCGCATCACTTGAAAATCTTTCAAATCTCTCCCTCTGGACACCGGGCCACAATATGGAGCTTTTATCGGTAAATATCGAAAAATTCTATGATGCCTTAACAAAAATTGAAAACCAGAGAAACCGCTGCCTTATCTGCAAAAGATTTATGCTGAGAATTGCATCGGAAATTGTAAGGAAAGGAGAATATTCCGCTCTTGTTATGGGAAACAATCTTGGTCAGGTCGCATCGCAGACTCTCGCAAATATGTCGGTCGTGGAGGCAGTTATTCCATCAGATATACCACTGATTCAGCCGCTTATTACCTATGATAAGGAAGAGGCTGTAAATCTTGCAAGAAAAATAGGAACTTTCAGAAAATTGTCAGGCGATGTCGCATGCAGCGTTGTTCCAAAACATCCGGCAGTATCTGCAACAATCGAGTCTGTCCTTGAAGATGAAAAAGAGCTGGATATTTCAGGACTGATTGAAACCTGCTTAAAAGATACTGAAAAATACAAAGCACTGAACGGAAAAATAACAATTAAGGAGTGACGGTAAGACCGTTATTCTCCGCAATTTCTTTGAAGGATTCTGCAACATAATCTGTCTGCCTCTCAGTCAGTCCGAATGTGTTGTACTTCCACACTCTTGTTGAACCGGCGATCACACCACAGATGCCTTTCTTTTTTAATTCTCCCGAGAAGAAGTATCCTCTCTTCTTATGTGTCTGTGCAACTTTGTCAAATGATTCGGTGGTATTTACACGTGTTAAGGTATGCTCACGCGGCATATCACTCAGTATTTTTGTCCCGTCTATTGAGATTAGGGCATCTGCAATCTTTCTGCTGTGCGAAATTTCGGTATCCCAGTTTAAAACACGCTTTTTGACCGCTGGAAATGATGCGACAAGCCCTGCCATTGTAACGCCCATTAAGGTGCATCCCATCATCTCAACCTCTTTTATACCAAAGGTGCGCCCCGTTACATCGCCTTTTGCCTGTGTTGTTCTAAACACCTTCTCAGCGTATTCCTCTGTTGTTGCAACTATTCCTGAAGGTGCAGGTGCCGCCATACTCTTATGGCCCGAACCTATAATGAAATCAGCGCCAAGCTCTTTTCCGTCAACAGGCATGATTCCGACAGTGTATGCTCCGTTTAGGAGAACAGGAATATCATAGGAATGAGCGGCTTTAACAACACCCTTTATGTCATGAATATTTCCAAACTGATAGTCGGCGTGTTCAACGAAAAGAAGGGATGGAGTCTTTTTATGCTCTTTTATTACATCCTCAATCTTTTGTGCGGCATTCTCACCTGTTATGTGATTACGTTCATCAACAGGTATCTCACATGGAATTCCGCCTGACTGTTCAACTGATACAAACTCGGTATAATGAGACAGGGATGTAAGAATGACAGGATCGCCCTTTTCAACAAGAGTACTTGCGACTGCCTGAAAACCTCTTCTTGCACCGGGAACAACACGGACTGCATCCATATTCAGCCATTTTGCACAATCCTCATGGAATTCGGCAAGAGGCGGTTTTCGGATGTAGTCAAGTCTGAAGGGCTTTAAGCAGTTATCACATACGGAGTACCCGTCAGAGTATGCTAAAACGGCTTTCTGGGCCTCAGGAGTTAATCTTCCTCCTGCCTGAATAGGATCTATATTTATGTACATCTCCTCAACAGAACGTGCTTCAATTTTGTCTGCGCAAAGCATGGACTTAAAGCACCTCCTGCTCAAGGACTGATATCTGTTTTTTTAACTTTTCCATTATCTTTGAGGCCTCTTCCTTTTCCGCTCCTTCAAATTCATGAAACGGGGCGTTTTTTCTAAAAAGTTCCCTCATATCTGTAAGCAAAAACATTGCCTGAAAAACTGCGTCAACTCCCCTCTGAGACATATGAATCACCTGTGGTGGCATAATATATCGTTTTTATCTGGTATTAAAGAGTGGATTATTCCATCTGCCACAAAAGGTTACAAAATCACACTTTATTTTAAAATACCCTGATGAAAATACAAAAATGATAAACGCCCAGTACGGAATTCGAATCCGTGTCGCAGCCGTGACAGGGCTGCATGATAGGCCACTACACTAACTGGGCATGAAACTAATTTTACCATACTATATAGAAGCCTTAAACGTTTTAATACTTCGATTTGAGTTTAGAACAAATAAAAATCCGGAATGCCGGATTTAATTAAAATACACTGAAAATTAACAAAAGGCTATATCTAAAATCACAGAAATAAACAGATAATTAAAAGGAAGTTGTGAATATGGAAGAAAATGATGCATATAAAAAAGCAAAGAAGAAAGTCACAGATCTAAAAGGTTTTTATTCCCACCTTGCAGCGTATATCATCATAAATGTACTGCTTGCCCTGGTAAACCTGATAACATCCCCGCAGTCACTCTGGTTTTACTGGGTAACCTTTTTCTGGGGAATCGGTCTCCTTATGCATGCCTGGAACGTGTTCGGGCACTCAAAAGTCATGGGCGATGACTGGGAAGAGAAAAAGATCCAGGAATACATGGATAAAGAGAAGAAAAATTAATTTTCATCACATTTTAAAAAAATTAAATCTCTTTTTTTACAGATAACTGTAACATTTTAAAAAATCACAAATTAATCTGACATTAAAAATCATAAAAAGTAACTGAAAATATTAAAGCAGTTACGCCCAGTACGGAATTCGAATCCGTGTCGCAGCCGTGACAGGGCTGCATGATAGGCCACTACACTAACTGGGCAAATAAGATAATACACCAGCCCGCAGCTGATCAAACAGATCCCGCCTCCCGGAATCG
>NZ_JBSREC010000022.1:0-40605 GCF_055145805.1 Methanomicrobium sp.
TTTCAAGCGCTGCTTTCTTGGATTCACCTGCAAGATTTTTCACTTCCCCTGCAACGACTGAAAAACCTCTTCCATGTTCTCCTGCACGGGCAGCTTCGATTGCAGCATTTAATGCGAGCATGTTAGTCTGCTCGGCAATTCCACTAATTAAATTAATAATATCGTTTATTTTGTGCATCTCATCGTTTAGGGAATTAATCTCCTCAACGCTCTTTTGGGATATCTTTCCGACTGCTTCCATCTTCAAAGATGCATCCTTTCCAATATCAGCAGCGAGTTTTCCCTCAGATGTTGCCAGCTGGGTCTTTTTCATGACTTCCTGTGATGTACTGGATATCTCTTCAATGGATGCAGAGAGATCTGAGATGCTGTTACTGATATTCTCAAAGTGTTTTGTAAGGTTTCTTGTGAAATCTGAAGATTCACATGCATTTTGTGCCAGTTTTTCTGTTGCATGAGCAATATCTTCATTATTTCTCCTGAGTTCTTCAGAAGTGCTTTCTACCAGATTGGTTTTTTCACTAATTTCTTCAATTAGAGTTCTGAATGACAGAATTGATTCATTGAATTTTTCCTTTAATATTTTTAGGCGGTCATTTTCCAGGATTGAAGCTTTTGTTACCAAATCTCCCTTTGCCAGTTCAACCATATTTGCAGTTATTGTTTTGGCACTTTCTTCAAGGCAGACTGATTCCTCTTTTGCTTTTTTCATCAGTTCTTCGATCTCTGTCTCTCTTCTACGCAATGCTGTTATTTCATTATAAACAATGAGAATGTTTGAAATTTCCTCTTTTTCATTCAGGATTGGAATTGCATATTGTTCAAGTATATGTGTTCCTGTTGGAAGATCTATTGTAATCTCACCATATGAACGACGTTTTGAAGAAAATATTTTGTTAAGTTCATCGCCCCGGTTATAATTTATTTTAAAATCACCGGCATTCATTTCAAGCAGTTTTGCTTCATTAATGCCGCTCATCTCTTCAAAAGCCTTGTTTGTTACAAGAATTCTGAGATTTTTATTCAGAAGAATAATTGGCATGGGGTTTTGCTGGACGATGGTCTCGGACCGTCTGTTAAGGGAATCTATCTCTTTAATTTTTGCTTTTATATCTTCTGATTCCTCTCTTTCTTTAGTTATATCGTTGTAAATGATCAGAATATTTTTAATATCGCCATCTTTATTTTTTATTGGTATTCCATATTGCTTAAGGTAATGGACTCCGGAAGGAAGTTTGATTTTCAATTCGGAAAAACTGCGCTTTCGGTTTTTCAATACACCTGATAAACCATCTCCTTTCTTTTCCAGAATATCAAAATCTCCTAAATTCATATTTTTGATATCAGATTGCGTAATACCGCTCATTTTTTCATAAGCTTTATTGGATACAAGCACTTTAAAGGAAGTGTCGGTTAAGAGAACCGGCATTGGATTTTCCTGAACAATTGTTTCAGAACGAAGTTTTAAAACATCAATCTGTTTTAATATTTTGTTAATCTCTTCTGATTTGTTTATGCAGGTTTCTTTAAGATTTTTGTTTTCTTTCTGAAGTTTGAATATATCTTCATCTTTTATATTGAGCAGATTTTTAGCATCTTTTAATTCATTATTAATTTCAGATAATGCTGAATTTCTGTTCTCAATATTTTCACGTTCCAGTAATATTTCTGCTTCAATTTTTTGCAAATTCTCTTCTTTTTCTGATTCGTAAACTGTTTCAGGATTATTTATTGTATCTGCAGTTGCAAGATTTTCAAGTTCTGTTATTTTTTCTTCCTGAATTTTTATGTAGTGTTTATACTCATTTTCAGTTTCGATAAGACGTTTATTTAGATCTTCTTTTATCTCAATTAATGAGGAAATTTCACTTTTTAGTGAATTTATGTCCTCATTTGGCAGAATATCTTTGGTTTTTTCAGCATTATTCTTAAGAGCTGATATTTCATTTTCCAGAACATCTATTATTCTGTTTTCTTCTTCTGAATATTTTCCGGATTCTATATTCTCAAGTATCCTGTTTATAGTAGAAGCAAAAGATTTAGCATCTTCATCAGCAACATTCAAGTCTACTCTTTCCTTTGTTTTTCCTGATAAAAAATTATCAAGAATTGTTGTGCTTTGGGATACAAATTCTGATAATACGTCTCCTGTATTAACTTTTGAAGTTTCTCTTGGTATCTGTGCACCTGTAAATAGTGCTTTTCTTCCGGGTCTGTTTTGATAGATTTTATCTTCAGTCATAAAAAAATCACCATTTTTTCACTTTTTCTGAAATTTGTTCATATTTTATTGCTGCCGGACTGGTGGATGATAATAGTGTCAAAGGGATTCCAATTTTTTGGGCATTGTAAACTTCGGCATCATAAGGGACAGTGTGTACTTCTTTTATTGAGCTTTTTATCGTTGCTTCCAATTCATCCTGTCTTTCTTTTTCTTTTTTTTCGGGATTGTTATTTGATAACAACTGCCTGAATATTTCTTTTATTTCTTCAAAAGGTGCTTTTCTTTCATATAATGCACCTGCGCGTGTAATAATGGCCAAATCAGGAGAACGGTTTCTGCCAGTATTTTCTTTAATGTCCTCGAATATCTGGTTTAAACTTTCGATTCCTTTTTGAGCAAAAATACTACTGTCAAGTGTCAGAATGATCCTGTCTGCCGCCAGGAGGCCATTTATAACAAATTGGCCCATACTTGGCGGAGTGTCTATCAGAATATATTTGTATTCGCTCAAAATCGGCTTTAATGCTTCTTTTAAGACCAGAGCTCTTTCATTTATGCTGTATAAATAAGGTTCTACACCTACCAGATCCAGAGAAGATGGTGCAAGAAATATACCTGACTGCGTTTCAGTAATTACATCTTTTATTGAAATATCAGGAAAACCCTCAAAAACATTCATAAATACATCATACATGTTTTTAGTCTGTTCTTCGGGGACAACTCCAAGGCCTGTTGTTGCATTTGCCTGTGGATCACAATCTATTACGAGAACCTTTTCTTTTGTTTTCTGGAGGCATCCCGCAATGCTCAGACATGAGGTTGTTTTGCCAGTACCTCCTTTGTGATGCGCAAAAGTAATTACTGTTATAAAATCACCATCCCTTTATTACTAGTTTTTATGGTTTTTTGTGCTAAAAAAAGATAACGAAGCGAATCGTGAATTAAAAAGAGTGGAAATTAAAAACCAAAATATCATTTAATGATAGTATTGTGCATTTTATTAATTTCAAGAAGCAAAAATCCATATTTTATATATATTTTTTTGTGAAAAAAGTCATAATTTCTGCAAATACCTGAATTAATAACCAATATGAAACCATTTAATTACTACATTTACTTCTCTTTCATTCGAAACATTGCGAATGATTTAAGTCATAGGGATTTGACATTGATTTAATGACCTTTCGAAAAGTGAGAATTCTTTTAATACCTGTATTTATGATTCTTTTGTTTACATCAGGGTGTCTGAATTATTCGTTTGGTGATCTTACGTATAATGACACGGAATTAAACATAAACATTCAAAATAGTGGTGAAGGCAGATATTCAACAGTTCAGATAACAGTTTTCAGTCTTGAAGATTTCAGGCAGAAAGAGTATGCCAAATATGTTGAAACTGTTTACTTAAAACCTGGTAATAACGTATATTCAGTAGAAACAGAATTAAAAAAGGGTTCTTATAAGATGTATCTTTATGTTCTGGAGGATGGTAAACGTGCGTCTGCAGAGATTAGAGATATTACAGTCTGATTGATCATGACAAGGCTATCACTTTTAAAAGCCGCTCTTGGGATGGAGAAGGCCGATTTGGTATTTTATAATGCAAAGGTATTCAATCCGTTTACATGTTCATGGAAGACTGTTAATTTTGCTGTGAAGGAGGGTATCATTCTTGGTGAAGGTGATTATCAAGGAATAAAGGAGATAGATCTTTTTGGTGCAAAGGTTATTCCCGGACTTATTGATGCCCATGTTCATATAGAGAGTTCCTTATTAACACCCGGCGAATACGGGCGTCTTGCGTTGAGTAACGGTACAACGACGGTCTTTGCAGATCCTCATGAGATAGCCAATGTAGCCGGGAAAAGAGGAATCAGATATATGTTATCAGAAAGCAGAAAAACTCCTCTTGATATATTCTATCTGCTTCCTTCCTGTGTTCCGGCAACGCCCTTTGATATGGGTGGTGCATCTCTGGATTCCGGGGACTTAAAAGATTTCTGTGAAGAAAAAAATATTGTCGGCCTTGGAGAGATGATGAATTATCCGGGTGTTCTCTCGGGAGATGCTGATGTTTATAAAAAACTGGATCTTTTCAATATAATTGACGGCCACTGCCCGCTTCTGTCAGGTAAGGAGCTCAATGCCTACATTATGCAGGGAATTTCAAGTGATCATGAATGTACAAATCCAAAAGAAGCTGAAGAAAAGCTTAAAAAAGGGATGTATATCATGCTTCGTGAAGGTTCAACTGAAAAAAACTTATCTGAAATTCTTTTACTGTATCCAGATGTATGTTTGCAACAGATGACAGACATGTTGATATGCTTATAAATGAGGGGCATATTGATGACTGTATAAGAAAAGCGATAAACGGTGGATTAAAACCCGAACTTGCATACAGGATGGCCACTCTTTCCGCGGCAGAAAGATTTGGTCTTTCTGACAGGGGTGCAATTTCTCCCGGAAGAGTAGCTGATTTCTGTATAATTGATGATTCTGATGAATTCAGGGTATTAAAAACATATAAGTCGGGTGTTGAAGTGGAAGATAATGGATATACCCCGCCCGATTCTGTTTATTCTGAATTCAATGTTCCTGATTTAAAACGAGATGATATTAAAATATCCGGAAAGGGAAATGCACATGTTATTGGCTTGATTAAAGGACAAATATTAACCAAATCTCTTCTTATGGACGTGGATTCCAATGATATCCCTGATGTAAAAAATGATTTGCTGAAGTGTGTTGTGTGTGATCGTTACAGGGGTAAAAAAACCGGTATCGGGCTTGTTACAGGAATGAAGATGAAAAAAGGAGCGATTGCATCTTCAGTATCTCATGATTCTCACAATATTGTATCTGTCGGATGCAGCGATGATGAGATTATTTCTGCAATAAATTTATTAAAGGAATCAAAAGGAGGGATGTCTGTTTTTGTTGAGGGCAATGGATTTGTGCTCCCTCTGGACTGTGGTGGAATAATGTCATCCAAATCTTATGAGGAAGTATCTTCAGATCTTAAAAAGCTAAATGAAATTATTAAAAAAACAGGGAGTATTAAAAATCCCTTTATGTATCTCTCTTTTTTGGCTCTGACTGTAATACCTGAAATAAGAATTACGGAAAGAGGAGTGTTTGATGTTTTAGAATTCAGAGATATTCAGTTATTTGATAATAATTAATAATTTTTTGATTCATTTTTTTAAATTAAATTATGTTCTGTGTAAAAAAATTAATTTATAGTTGAGGATTTTTTTCAGATAAGTATTTTGCCGGTAATTATTGATAATATGAGAATTATTACAGGTTGATGAATAAGATAAATGATCAGTGAATGTCTTCCCAAATGATCAAAAAATGCGTAAAAATTATTGTATTTGGGAATTTTATTAAAATTTCTTTTTGCTTTGGGATAAAAATATGAACCCGCGGCGATTCCTATCAGAAAAAATCCAAACCAGGGAAAAAGTGGTTCATAATCAAGAGAATAAAATGTATCTGGTGTTATTCCTAAAGGTATCAGGAGATAAGATCCTTTTGTTCCTGCAATAAATATCCCTGAAATAATCACTCCAATGCCTGCTAATGCATTTAGTTTTCCAAATCTGATGAAAAAAGGTGAAAGAATTATTGAAAGTCCTATTAAGTGGAGTATTCCAAATACAATGAAACCATCTCCAACAAATATCCATGTTACAAATGTAATAAGACCTCCTGTTAATAATAAAAAAAGTCCCCTTTTAAGGAATTTAAGGTAATATTGAGTGCCTTTAAGATATTTTTTTGATCTTTCACTACTGATAAATATTGAAACGCCCGCAATGAAGACAAATAATACCGCTGTTGAATATCCAAATATTTTCCAGAAACCATAATGTACATTTATCTGAAAAATTCCGAAATATTCAATGTCAAAGAGTATGTGGAAAAGAATCATCATTACAATTGCAAGACCTCTAAATGAGTCCAGTTCCCAATATCTCTCTTTTTTTTTATTAGAATTAACCAAAATTACTGCACCTGAAAAATTGTTAATATTAATTTGCTTTTAATAACTAAATATCTGTATCAATGAACTTTTATGATGAACATATAATAGAAGTGGCAGGAAAAACAAAAGTTGTCGTAAGAGACAGAACTGTTGTTTTTGTAGGAGAGTCTATGATATCGGAATGTCCTCTTGCAAGGAAGTTTAATTCACCTGTAAATAATATGAATCCCGAAGAGATTAAAAAAAACATTGAAGAGAGAATTAATTCATTCGGAATGTGCACAGGAGAAAGGGAAATTCTCTCTGACGATGATTTTGTGCTTTTTGGTGCTTCAGAACTGTTAAGTAGTGCATTGAAAAGCGGTCTGATTGATTGTGCGGTTATTGCATGTGATGGTGCAGGGACTGTTGTTGCGACAAATCCCCGTCTTATTCAGGGTATTGGCGGGAAAATGTCAGGACTTGTTAAGACCTGTCCATATGACGATGTAATAGGACGGATAAATAAAAATGGTGGTTATGTTGTATTTCCTGAGAATGCTTCAATAGATTCTTATAGGGGTTTTTTAGAGGCATGTGAACTTGGTTTCTCAAGGATTGCTGTTACTGTTGCAAAAGGTGAAGATGCAAAAAAAATCAGGGACATTTCGGATGATGCAGTAATCGTCGGCGTACATACAACAGGTGCTGACAGGGAAGAATCAATGTTTTATGCTGATAATTGTGATATAATATCTGCCTGTGCATCTTCAAATATAAGAGATATTGCCGGCAGAAAGGCGCTGATACAGGGAGGTGTTTCTGTTCCTGTGTATGCAATGACTCTTAAGGGAAAAGAAATTATTCTTGAGAAAATTAAAAATACACCTGCTCAGGTTTTTATTAAGGGAGAAAAACTTCCTATAACATTTGGAAAGGATCCCTCACCTCTCCTATAATTTTTTTATAATATTCATTTTTATAAATATGGGTGGGATGTATTTTTGGGAGATATACAAAAATAATTTTTGATCTAGATATTTAGAATTTTTTTAATTTCTGAAAATTTTTCTATTGTATAATCCGGTATTACTTTAGGAGAAGGAATTTTTAACCAGTCACCATATTTTGCATATACAGTTGTAATCCCCAGTTTGTTGCAGGGCTCGATCTCTCTTTTTGGACTGTCCCCTATTACCATTGAAACATCAGGTTCGGAAGACAGGTTTTTTAGAGCCATCAAAAATGTGTCTGGTTCGGGTTTTCTGTTTCCTGAAATATCTGGTGTGACAACACATTCAAAATATTGGTTTATTCCTACTTTTTTCAGTCTTTTTTTTGCCTGTGAACTTTCAGCATCGGTCACAATTGCCATTCTGATTCCGGCACCCATTATTTCCGGAAGTATCTCACAGACACCCGGATATGTCTCAATCGATTCAAGTTTTACTGATTCATATACATTTACAGCAGAATTAAAAATATCAATATCCCAGACATTTCTATCTTTCATGAACTGTTTAATATTTCCGTGGTCTTCAAATCCGTATCTGCCAAACAGAAAATATCGCAAAAGTTCCTCGCCTGTTCCGGATTCTATAAGTTCTGTTACACTGTTGCAGGCTTTTAATTTTGCATCTGAGAAGTTGTACAGTGTATTGTCCATATCAAAAAGAATCGTCTCCGGTCTTTTCCTGACAGGATTATGTAGATTCATCTTATTCATTATCTATTTATTTATTCATAATACCAGTGAAGTATACAATTTTTAGTTAATATAGGAAATAATATCTTTGACAGTTTTAAAATTAAGATAAATTTTGATAAAATTTCAACATTTATTTTGATTAAAATGCCATTTTCAAGGAAAACTGGTAAATTGGGAGATTTTTTTAATATCTGTATGAAAAAGATATCTATATATTAGATCCGATAAAGTTTTTATTAATCAATAATATTTTTTACATGTCACCCTCCCCTCGAATAAAAGGAGTTAAATATCTTGATTGATGGTCTGGAATTGGGAAATAATATTCTTACAAACATTTTGGAGCAGTCTGACGAATCTGCTTCTTTTTTATTTGATATTTCAGGTGGTGCAAATGCAGTAACTGATTCATCAGGGAGAATTATCATTGCAAATTCGTCTTTTTTTAATATGCTTGATGCAGATTATAGTTTAATTGAATCCGGACTGTTTCTTTCTGATTTTTTTGAAGGGAAAGAGATTACATCTTTGAGATTTTTTTTGAATGAAAGGATTTTTGATCCATACAATTCTCCTAAAACTTCAGTATTCAGTATAAATACCAGTGGCGGAGAGAGAAAAAAAGTTATATTTACTGCAGTACGCATTCCCGGAACAGGTAATATTCTGGTCTCTGCAATAGAACCTGATTTATTTCATATCAAAAATTCTTTTGAGTTAATATCAGAAAAAAAAGATGATTTTGTTTTGATTTCAAATGATAATATTGCAGGTGAAAAAAATTATGATAGAGCAGAATACATGGATTTTGAGGATCCTGAAGATATTCTGGATGATTCTTCACATGAAGAAGAAAATTTGAGAATTTACCAGCTTGAACTTTTAAACGAAATATTAATTTCCGCAAATTCTGTGTATATTCTAAGCAAAATGCTTGACAATATTCTTCATCTTATTTCAGAACGTCTGAAATTTGATATTTGTTTTATTTATCTTAAAAATAGTGATGGAAAAACAGCTGAAATTGTATCTGAACTTGACGTTCCGAGAAGTTTTATTGAAAACCAGAAGATCCTTGATATTAGAAGCTGGCCCAACAATCTGATCTTTTATGCAGGCCAGCCTAAATACATTGAAAATTTTTCTGATGTGGATATCAGTCGGTATGATATTAATATTCTTGAAAGCCTTGGTGCATTGTCTTATGCTGCAATTCCTCTTATTTCTGAGAATACAGTCATTGGAGCTATTTTTGTAGCTAAGGCATATGAATGTTCATTTAAACCTTTTGAAAAAGAGACCCTTGAACTTATAGGCTGTGAGGTCAGCAGTATTATTCTTCGTGGTATTCTTCAGGAAAGGCTTGAAAAGGACTATTCTGAAACAAAACAGTGTTTTGGAATAGTGCTTGATGATATCAATGATTTGAATGATGATCTGATGCGTTCTGTAAAACAAATTACTGATCCTAAAAGTTCACTTAGTCATCTTACCAGCAGGATGAGTGCAGGTATACATGAAAATAGGTTAATATTGAGAAATCTCAGGATATTGAAAGATATTCGTGAAGGATTTAGCAGTGAATTGAAAGAAACATCCCTTGATGATGCAGTAAGATATGTTATAGATATAAATCCTAAAATACAAATAAATTATTCTGAATCAGGTCTTTTTGTTTATTCAGATGAGTATCTAAGGGAGATATTTGAAAATCTTATAAACTTCATAATCAAAACCACAGGAGACAGAACTGAAATTTTCATTGAGTCGGTTTCTTTATTAAGTGAGGTAAGGATTTCTATAGAAATCAAAGGGCAGGGACTTTCTGATGAAGAGAAGATGCTTTTCTTCTCTGATTTTGATGAAGAGAATCTTCATCTGGATTCGAATTCACTTTGTTTATATATTGTATTGATTCTTATAAGGCGTTATAAAGGAGAAATAAAAGTAACAGATCGTATCGCCGGGGACAGATCAAAAGGTCTTGCGTTTCAGATTCTGCTTGGCAGATGTTGCAGAGAAAATGACTTATAGTTATATTTTTGTAATATTTTTAAATTCCAGAATTTTTAGTATTGGAATACTATGTAATAATTGTGTTAATTTCAAAAATTTCACAAAAATGAATGCGAGGGAAGGGATTCGAACCCTCGAATACCTACGTAACAAGGCCCTCAACCTTGCGCCTTTGACCTGGCTCGGCAACCCTCGCCTGTGTTACTCTAATAAGAATGATGTTTGGACTAAAATAGCTTCCGATTTTATGCTGAAAAACCTGAATATTCTATGAATTCTAAATACATTTATTTTATGGGCATTATTTTTGAGCATAAATTTGAGACATGATTATATTTTTCAAAGGAACGATTTTTCCTTATACATATCAGTGTATATATATGTTCACAGATGCAAATAATCTGTCATGTGGGCTGCTATATTGCGGGAGTTTTTAGACTCTCCATCGCAGACAATAGTCATCAAATATATGCTGGAGAATGGTTTCGGTGTAAATGAAAAGGGACGAATTACCTGCAACGGAATTGAGATACCTGCAACACATATCGGGAAGATGACAAATACTGACAGAAGGGTTGTTGATGCCACTTCCAAAAGGATTCTTTCTATCCCTTTAATTCGTGAAATTTTTCTAAATCTTCGTGTGACACCTGATCTTACAAAAGTAGCTGAGCACATGAATCTTTCAGTTATTACCATATACCCAAAGGATGCATGTCAGAAAGGAATTGTGGGAGCGGCGGTTGAAGTTTTGACAAAAAATGATCTCTCAATAAGACAGATCTTTGTAACGGATTCACAATTATCAGAAGATCCCAGGTTAGTAATAATTGTCGAAAATAACCCTCCCTCATCTGTATATGAAGATTTAAAAAAACTGCCTCAGGTACGACAGATTGTTATTTAAAAAAAGTTTTATCAATCAATTCAAAGTAAAAAAAGAATAATTATCCTGATTATTTACAATATGTTGTAAAGATCAGAAAAAAATTCAAAAAAAAGTTGGGAAAAATATTATTTGTATAGAATCCGCTAATTTTTTATTGCTTTTTTGTGTATCTGTATTTTTCAATCTCTTTTGCCAGCTTTTTCAATCTTAATTTGATATCTTCTGACATATCTGAAGAGATTCTTAGTCTTTCTTCAATTGTTATCTCCTTTGTACCTTTAATCAGGTTGTCACAATGAGCAACAATTTTCTCCTCAAGAGTCTCCGGTATGCAGTCCTTTGGAATAAGTCCATATTTCCGGCATTCATCTGCTGTTAGTCCCGCACCTATATGTCTTTCAATAATTAGGCAGATGTCTTCCGAAAGTCCCATATCCCTGCAGATTTGTGCTCCTGTCTGACCGTGTGCTATAGAATGCGTCCTGGAGCGTCCTATGTCATGGAGGAGTGCTCCTGCATTGACAAGTTCCATATCTGCATCTGCATTCTCTGCAAAGGATATGGACAGGTCTCTGACCGCTATGCAGTGATTTATTATCTTATCCTCGCATCCTGCGTTTTTAAGGAGCGTAATCAGATCATCTGTTGTTTTCACGCTCGTCCAAGATTTTCCTTAATACGCTCCACACGGCGTTTCAAGGCTTCTCCAATGAGTTCATTATCAAAATGCTCCATTTTTTCATCACAGTTCTGACATACAAAGTCTCTGTTTAAGGCCTCATCAAATGTATAACGAAGACCGCATGTGGAGCACATATAGAAATCATTCATTGTTTCATATTTTTCTCTGACTTCAAGGATTTCAAGGACTGCGTCAATATCCTCATAAAGACAACTGTCGATGTTATCAAGTTGAAGTATCCAGAGATATGTAAGCCAGCCTGTCTCGGAATTCTTAATCCTTCTATATTTGGCCAGGCGTTTTCCATAGAGTGTATAAAGAGTATGCCTTACTGTGTTCAGATTTATTTCTGTTAGCTCTGCAAGATCCTCATCGCTGTATTCACCCTCCGGCGGAAACTTTTCAAGTAATTCCATTCCTTCTTCATTGATCATACGAAGAAGGTAAGCACGGACTGCCTCATTTTTTAGTAATTCTTCTGGTGCTACCATCTGCTTATATATCTGCCAATGTCTTTTATAGTCTTATCCAGTGATTTAAGTGCAAAGTTCCGTGTAGAACCTGTTCCATATACGCTCAAAATAGCACTTCCCTCTTCAATTGAAGTTCCGATTCCTGGAATGTCGGCAATTTGGGGGTATAATTTGCCCAGTTCATCCTTTACCGTAATATCTCTGTCCGCGAAAATTACTCTTCTTGCTGTATACTTTTTTGCACTTTTTTCATATGGTCCGGGCAAAATTCCTCTGCATGCGTCAATATGTAAATTGAATATATTAATGCCAAAAGATAATTCTATTATATCCATTGTTGCCTGAAATCTCGGGTTAATTTCAATTGCCCAGAATTCTTTTTCTCCGGCAATAAAGTCAACACCAATAGAACCTTTACATCCACTTAAAGCCGCAGCTTTTTCTGCTGTTTTTATTATTTCATCTTCCAGAGGATGACTAAAAGGAGTAATGGCTCCTGAAAAACCATATGATTTTTCACCGTTGCCACCCCGGAGAAACTGTTCATTGAAAGATATTGCCTGTGCATTTTTACCATTTGCAATACATGATACACTGCAGGGTATTCCTTCCGCAAGAGTCTGTCTGATGTAAGATTCTTCCGGCCATAACTCAACCCATTCTTTCTCTTCAGCAAGATTTTTCGCTTTTTTATTTCTCCATCCGCCTGCACCACTGCAGGGTTTTATCATTACCGGATATTTACCTTCATCTGCAATTTTAGGAACAGGTATATTATTTGTTTCAAAAAAAGTCTGAATATTTTTTTTATCAAGGAAAGGAGAAGCAATTTTTGGATCTGTGCCACAGATGTTCTTTTTTATTTTTATATTTTCTGCTCCTGATGTTACAGCAATGAAGTCAAAATTTTCTTCTTTATCCAGTTTATCAACAATTCCTGGTATCTCAGCTATCTCTTCAAATGTTGTACATGATTTGGTAATCTTTACAAGATCCTGATCGCAGAAATTATCTATTGCAAATACTTCGTATCCTGCATTATGAGCGGAACGGGCTACATGGCGGGTCGCAAACCCTGCAATAAGCACCTTTCCCCTCAACTTTCAAACCTCTTCCCATGGTCACAGGGAATAATTTTTATTTCCGGGTCTGGAAAATCGAGATTTAAGGTTTTTCCTTCAAAAAGATGATCCAGGGTAAGAGCAAGACTTGATATTTCTGAATGCGGCTGGGTAGTAACAGATACGTTGAAGTCTGCCATTCCGTATAGATCTCCAGGGACTTTTTCTGCGCCGACAACTACAAGAATTTTTTTATGTATCTTTATTTCTTTCTCGACATCTGTCAGGCAAAGTCCGTACATTGTCAGATGAACAACAATTCCGCCTGATTTTTTCCAGTCATTTATGCATTTTTTCCATGAAACATCATTTTCAAGGAAAAAATTTCCGCCCCAGCGTTTGACTACATCATCTATGGATTTTTTTACACCAGTATCATTTGATGCCAGATACATCCCTTTTGCGCCAAGTGCCCTTGCTGTAAGACCTACATGTGTAGTTACGCGCTGATCGCGTTCCGGGCGGTGGCCTATTCTTAAAACGCAGATTTCTTTCATAAAAAATTCCCTTTATAATCCGGATTTGGTTTAATAATGCCGTTTTCAATAACCACAGGGCTTGTTTCATTGCGTGTAGATGAAAGAACACTTCTTTTAAAGATAGTTTCCTGAAGAGAAAGAATCTGTACATTTTCTTTGTTGTATTTTATAAGACAATTCTTTTCAAGTCTTTCAAGAGATTTTAAAAGAACCTCTTTTTCAACCCCGCTCATCTTTATAATGTCGGAAACAGGGCAGTTTTCTTCAGCGACAATTATATGGTATATTTTCCAGTCCAGGTCCTCTTCCCGCATTCTTTTTTATTACTCCGAATGGACAATATATTTTTTTACATATCAGGACTATAATTCAGAAATGGAGCTGAAATTTTAGTGACCGACTATTACGAACTTGCGGAACTTGCTGATCAGATACTTGGTATTGCTGATGAGGATTTAGAAGAACTTGCAAAAATTATTGATGATCTGGACTCAAAATTACGCGAAGAACTTTTAGACTCTGATTTTTTAAATGCCTATCAGGTTTTTTACTATTATTTCAGATCTGAACCACGCGAGATTGTAAAGGACAGACTAATGCTTGAACCTGCAACGGCAGTTAAATCAAAGATTCATATTGATGACTATGACATTTTTGAGATCTATTTTACTGTGAAAAACAGCAGTCCTGAGTTAATTATTTCGGATGGAGATATTGAGATTAAACATTTCTCAGGCAAAGAAGCTTATCGCGAAGCAACTAAATTTGCGGAAGAGAAGTCTTATTATTAGTATTATCCTGATGTAATTAGTTTTTCATCCACATCAGCGCGTCTGATTTTTGGAATAGATCCCCATTTTACTGCAATTTCATCAATCACTCCAAAAACACCGTCAATTTTAGAACCTCCAAGTTTTTCAAAGAGATTTTGATTATCTTCCGAATTAATTATGTTGCATGCAGATGTTGCCCATGCATCTGCAAGAGATACATCTGATGAAAATACTGTTACAGAATCTGCAGTTCCGAATGAGATCGAAGGGCCTACAGTTGCAGAAGATGTGCATACTCCATATATTTCATCTGTGGGTTGCATGAGAAAAGCCATTTTTCCACTAAAAAGTGAACTGCCTGCAAAAAGGCCTATTTTTAAGATACGATCGGATATGAATGCAATATCTCCTCCATTATCAATAACTGCGAAATCAGCTCCGCAATTTTTCATTGCCTCAACTCCCGCCCAGGCAACTGTACCTGCAACAGCTGCCATCGGTCCAGTACCTGACATATTTGCGGCATTTGTCATTCTTTGAACTACAGCTGAATCTGATTCAACAATAACCGGCTCCAGAGATGAACCAAAAAGAGGTTCTTTTATAATTATTTTTTCAATCTCCTGACGTGCAGAGATCATAGCTTCTTTTGCTGCTGTGATATGAGCCGGGGAATCAGCTAAGATGGTTGTAATTGTGGATTTATACCTGAAGTGTTCACGAATCATTCTACTGGAGAAGTTTCAGCGCACCATGAGGGCATGCAGTTGTGCATTTGCCACACAATACACATTTGTCTGTTCTCATCTGAATGGACCAGTCTTCATCAAAGTAAAACACTTCCTGCGGGCATATGCTGATGCACTCGCCGCAATCAATGCATTCATTTTCATCTCTTTTTACTGAATCTTCAAGTTTTTCAACATTTGCTCCGGAGTCTCTTAATTTTTTACAGACTTTAGGAGCATCTGAATCCGGTACATCAATTAAAATTTCACCGGCCTGGGACTCGATAGATGCCCTTTCTACGTTGATTAAAACACCCGTGTCCATTACAGTTTTAGCTATAAGGGGTTCAAAACCTTTTTTCCGGGAAAAGTTAACAAGAAGTTTCATTTCATCCACCTCCTGCCAAAGAGTTTGCCAAGGTCAATTGCACTGAGAAGACCTACAAGGTGGCCGTCTTTGTCGACAACCGGAAGAGCACTTATATTATTTCTCTCAAGTTTCATTGCTGCAATATCAACTGCTTCTTCAGGTGATGTTGTAACAATGTTTCTTGACATTATCTCTGAAACAGTGTTCTGTTTTGTCTCTTTTACAACCGCTTTTGAGATATCATATGTTGTAACGATGCCAACAACCCTGCCTTCATTGTTTATTACCGGCAGATGGTTTGTTTCATCTCTCAGAAGTTTTTTAGCCGCTGTTTTGATCTCTTCCTCTTCTTTTATGCATGTAATATTGGTGTTCATTATTTCGCGGACTGCCGGAGCGCGTCTGGATTCTCTCATCGGTTTAACCCTTATTGAAGCATCGGATTTTCTTGTTGGAAGGCAGAGTGTCATATCTCCTTTTTCTATCCACAACTTTAATTCGTCTGCAACCTCTCTTGCCTTTTTAAAACTTGAAAGAGAGGATGTTCTGGCCTCTTCTCCTTTAATATCGACAGCACCGCTTTTTAATTCGGCATAACTGACTTCTATGATATCAGGTCTGTTTCTGCTTGGGACTCCGTAATCAACCACGGTTGTTTTGATATCTTCGTCGCGTATTGCCGCATTTCTTACAACTTCTGTGTTTGTTACAGGAATAGGTACTCCGATACCCAGATACAGAGAAACACCGTAGCCGTTAAAGGATGCTGCTCGCAGGAAATCGGTTGACATCTCTTTCATATCGCCTGTTGTCATAAGATTTGCAAAAAGATTTGCGGGGGATGTCTGTGTACCCTGTCCTATTATCATGCCTTTGGCACCGCATAGAAATATTGGAACTCCGCTTCCTATCATATTGAGTTTTGGATCATTGATTAGAGGTGAGAGGCAACCCGCACCTGAATAGCTTACATTTCCAAATCCCGGCAGCAGAGTACCCATATATGTATGAAGTGTGTTTTCAGTGGAGTTTGTTGCCGCTGCATATTTTTGAAAGGCATTTCTTGGATTGCACATTGTGGCCTGATTTAAATCTTCAAGCAGGAGTTCGGTTGTTATAGTCTTTCTCGGGTAACAGTCAGTTCCTTTGGATGAAGCCCTGAGTTCAATGGATTTACCTGATATAAGATCTTCAAATACATGTGCGCCGCCATATTCAATCCCTCTGGTCTCAGATTCCTGTGTCGCTCCAAGATATGCATCAACTGCTGCAATCCCTGAATAGGCTTCAACATCATTAAGCCATGCTTTTTCCATCCTGATTGGGGGATCCGAATGTCCGAAATTGAAGAATGCACCTGATGAGCACATCGCACCAAAAGTACCTGTTGTTACAACATCAACTTCTTTTAGTGCGCCTTCCTCACCAAGTTCGGCAACTATGTCGGGCATCTCTTCTGCCGTGACAACTCTTGCGCTGCCGTTTTTTATCCTGTTATTGATCTCTTCAATGGACTTTTCCATGATTATGATTCTCTCTTTTTGAATATTTATGTGTGATGTTTATGACTATCAGTAATATGAAGGTATATCTCAGTGAATGTCATAATAAATAATCATGGATATTGCAGATTTCATCGAAAAACTAAATGAAATTGCCCCTCCTGAAATTGCTGAGGATTTCGATGAAAAAAGGATAGGTCTTATTGTTGAAGGAAAGAGGGATATTCAAAACATAGCATGCGCACTTGACGCAACAGAATTCACAGTATCAAAAGCAATCTCTGAAAAAGCTGATATTCTGATAGTTCATCATACTCCTATATGGGAGCCTTTGACAAGAATATCTGGTCATCAGAAGAATATTCTGCAACCGGCACTTTCATCAGACCTGAATATATTTGTGATGCATACAAATTTTGACCATGCTGATTTTGGAATAAATCATGCACTGGGAGAACTTTTAGGTTTAAAAAATATTGAAGCGATGTCTCTGGGAATTATTGGGGAATGCAATCTTAGAATTGAAGAGATAGCATCATTACTTGGTGGAAATCTGCGTATATATGGTAATCTTTTGAGTACTGACAGAATTGCAGTTGTTGGCGGAAGCGGTTTTGATTTGGACATTATATGCGAAGCCGAAAAAGCAGGTGCTGATGCATTTCTATCATCAGAACTGAAACATAATGTCCTTTTGTCTTCTTGCCTCCCTCTTATAGAGTCAACGCATTACGCGCTTGAATCTGTAGGAATGAAAGCATTGGCTGAAAAAATGGGATGGATATATATTGAAGACAGGCCTGTTCTGAGGATGATTTAATAATAAAATATTATATGAATAACGTATGGGAAAATTCCTCCGGAATTAATGATTCCATAAGAGAAAAGATAATTTCTCTTTATGGCAACAGAGGCAAAAATGCCTTAAAAGCACTTGATGAGAAGAGAATCTTAAAATATCTTGATTTTTTTGTCGTAATTGGTAATTCCGGTGAATATGTTGTAGCAGATGATTTTTGTACATGTCATGATTTCTCCTTTAGGCAGAATGAGTGCTGGCACATTCTGGCTGTCCGGATTGCAGGATACTATGGAGATTATATTAAGATAGAAGAGTGGTACCAGGACAGATGGGTAAAAAATCATTCATCTGATTAATTGCAAACACTAATACTATTTCAGGATTATAAATTGAAGAGGTACAGCGTGGTTTTTTATGCTCGAGGAAGAGTATTGTCTTGAATATTTCAAATCACAGGGTCTTGTCAGAAAAATCTGCAAGAAATGTGGTTCAGCCTTCTGGACCCGCAATCCCGGACTGGAAGTCTGTGGAGATGCTCCCTGTGTTCCATATAGTTTTATAGGGAATCCGGTTTTTAAGCCCCATTCTCTGGATGAGATGCGTGAAGCCTATCTTTCGTTTTTTGAAAGCAGGGGACATACAAGAATAAAAAGATATCCGGTGGCTGCAAGATGGAGAGATGATATATATCTCACAATTGCTTCAATAGCCGATTTTCAGCCTTTTGTTACAAGCGGTGTCGTTCCGCCTCCTGCAAATCCTTTGACAATATCACAGCCATGTATCAGGTTAAATGATCTAGATTCTGTCGGACGTTCCGGCAGGCATCTGACTACATTTGAGATGATGGCCCACCATGCTTTTAATTCCGACAAAGAGGAGATTTACTGGAAAGATATGACTGTGGAGCTTTGCGATCAGTTCCTTGAATCCATTGGCGGCAATCTGATGGATGTGACATATATTGAGCATCCCTGGATTGGTGGCGGGAATGCCGGCCCAAGCGTAGAAATAATGATAGGCGGCCTTGAGATTGCAACGCTTGTTTTTATGAGTCTTGGAAAGACCAGGAATGATAAAACTCCTGTTGAGCTTGAAGGAGTTTCTTATTATCCAATAGATCTTAGAATTGTTGATACAGGATATGGCCTTGAACGATTAGTCTGGGCATCAAAAGGTTCTCCTACCATTTATGATGCTGTTTTTCCCAAGATGGTAAATGATCTCATGGTATCTGCAGGAATTGAGCATTTACTTGATGAGCCCGAGTTTACGAAAATTCTGGGGATGAATGCGAAATATGCAGGTCTGATGGATATTTCCGGTTCAAATATTATTACGATGAGAAAGGAGATTGCAAAAAACATTGGTGTTTCATATGAAAAACTCCAGTCGATAATGGAGCCTGTTGAACGCATTTATGCAATTGCTGATCATACGAGATGTCTTGCTTATATGCTTGGCGATTGTATAGTCCCATCGAATGTACAGGAAGGTTATCTGGCACGTCTTGTTATCAGAAGAACTCTGCGTATGATGAATGAAATCGGTATAGAAAAGGAATTATCCGATTTAATTGAAGCTCAGATGAAAAATATCGGGATTGGATCATTTGAACAGGAAATAAGTATCATACGTGAAATTGTCTCCAATGAGATAGAAAAATATAATCAGACAATGAAGCGGGGTGCGAGGATTGTTCAGAAGATGGCAGGCAGTTATAAAACGAAGAATGAAAAGATCCCGCTCAATGAGCTTATAACCCTTTATGACTCACATGGTCTGCCACCTGAGATTGTGCGGGACATTGCAGCAGAAGAGGGTGTAAAAGTAGAACTTCCTGATAACTTCTATTCACTTGTTGCAGATCTTCATTCTGAATCTGACGAAGGAGAAAAAGCTGATCCATATGCAGACATTAGACAGAGGGTAAATGCACTTCCGCCGACTCGTCGCTTATACTATGAGCAGGTTGCAGATACAGAGTTTGAAGCGATGGTAATCGATCAGTTTGAGGATTATGTTGTTCTTGATCAGACTCTTTTCTATCCTGAAGGAGGAGGTCAGCCTGCTGATCTGGGTTCTTTATTTTCACAGGAAGAAATGGTCAAGGTCATTGATACATTCAAGATTGGAGAAGTTATCCTTCATAAAATTAAAGGTGGAGAAATTAAACGGGGTACACCTGTTAAAGGTGTTGTTGATGAAGATTATCGCTGGACGATGATGCGCCATCATACTGCAACACATGTTCTTTTGAATGCAGCAAAGGAGGTTTTGGGTGCACATGTTCATCAGGCCGGTGCACAGAAAGATTATGATTCCTCACGTATGGATCTGCGTCATTTCAAACACATAACTCCTGAAGAGCTAAACAGGATTGAGATTGCAGCTAACAGGATAGTGTTCTCAAATCTTAATGTATATGCAGAATGGGAAGACAGAACAAAGGCAGAACAAAAATATGGATTCTGTCTTTATCAGGGTGGTGTTCCTCCAGGAAAAGATATCAGGGTTGTTAAGGTCGCGGGAGATATTCAGGCCTGTGCCGGTACACATTGCAGAAGTACCGGGGAAATAGGAACTATTAAAATAATCCGTGTGGAGCATGTTCAGGACGGCATAGAAAGAATAGAGTTTGCGGCCGGTATTTCTGCTGTCAGATATATGCAGAAAGTTGAATCCCTTCTTGACAGATCGGCCTGCAGTTTGAGTGTGCAACGTGAAAATCTGCCTTCTTCTGTTGAAAGATTCTTTAGTGAATGGAAAGAACAGAAAAAGAGCATTGATAATCTCCAAAAAGAACTTGTTGATATAAAGATAAAATCACTTTCAGGTGAAGAGATCAACGGAATTCCTGTTGCTGTATATGAGATTGAGGCTTCTCCAAAAGAACTTGTTTCAATTGCCACAATTTTTGCCAATAAAGGCGGAGTCGGGCTTATTATCGGAGGAAGTGAAAAGATTCACGTAGCTGCGGCATCAGGTGTTTCATCTGTTAATGCAGGTGAAATTGTAAAGATTGTATGTAATATTCTTGGTGGTAAGGGTGGCGGAAAGCCAGGTCTTGCTCAGGGTGTTGGAAATGACAGGTCGCAGATACAAAATGCTCTTTCTGCAGGAAAAGAGCTGATAACCAAATTATTATAATTTTTTTAAATGACTGAAAGTGTTGTTCTTTTAGAACCCGGTGATGAGAGGGCAAAAAAGATAGGAAAGGCTATGGCAAGCCAGACTGCAAATGAAATACTTTCAATGTTAAAGAAGGGTGTTCTAACCTTAACTGAGATTTCAGAGAACATGGGTCAGCCAATGACCACTATAAAGTATCATGTTGAAAACCTTCTGGACGCAGGACTTATAGAAGTCAAAAATATAAAATACAGTGAAAAAGGCAGGGAAGTTAAAGTATACGGGGTGTGTGAGCAGGTTGTCATTGTATCTGCAGGTACTAAGGATATCCGGCAGATACTAATGAAATATGCGTCTGTTTTTGGATTTTTTATTATTGCAACGCTTGCTGCAGGTTTAATTTCATCTGCTTTGTTCTCCGGATCTGTATTTTATGATATTTCAAATAGTAATGAACAATTTGTGACTGCTTCATATTCAGATGGATTTAATGAAAGTATGATTGAATATGATTCAGGCGAATTAACAATTCCTATTCCGCCTGTTCCTGATACTACATTATTAAAATCCACAAATGTAGGAATTCAGCAAGAGACATATAATGGAACCATTCCGTCTTCAGAAAGCAGAATAGTGTCTGATAATATTTATTCTGGTAATAATTTTCCGGAAGATACAGTTCATTTTATTGTAATTGCATTTTTCTTTGGAGGTTGTGCAGTTTTAATTGTTCTTATGGGATATGAGGCAATAATCTGGAGAAGAGAGAAAAAATACTGGAATGAAGTTCAAAAGAAATAATCTCATTTATTATAAGATATTTTATTAAATTTTTTGGAAATTTTCAAAGCCCAAATAAAATACATATTTCGCATTTTTTCATTTAAAAATCAAAGCAGGTCTATAAAATTTTCAAGAATTTTAAGACCCACATTTCCGCTTTTTTCAGGATGAAACTGAGTGCCGTATGCATTTTTGTTTCTGATTGCGGATGCAAAAGGGCAGATGTAGTCGGTTGATGTAAGAGTATATTCGGGTTTTGTTTCTGCATAGTAGGAGTGAACAAAATAGACAAAACTATTATCCTCTATCCCTTCAAAAAGCGGATTTTTCTGAGTAATTTTAATATTATTCCATCCCATATGGGGTATTTTATAATTTTGTTTTTTTGGGAAATGCTTTACTTTCCCTGGGACAAGGCCAAGACCCTGATGGATTCCGTATTCCTCCCCCTCATCTAAAAGCATCTGCATTCCAAGGCAGATTCCAAGGACAGGGCGGGTTTCAACATAATCATAAAGCGCATTTTTCATCTCTTTTAATTTTTCCATGCCCTCTGAAAATGCACCCACTCCTGGGAGCACCACCCCGTCAGCAGACGCCATTATTTCCAGATCTGAAGTTATAATGGTCTGTGCACCTGCTTTTTCAAGCCCTTTTTTGACACTTCTTAAATTTCCAAGGCCATAATCAAGTATAACTACTTGTGTCATCCTCACCGCCCCTCTTTCTCCACTCTGCTTTTTTTCGCCAGTCTTCATTAAGACCTTTTTTATCCATCCAGAACTGAAGTTTTTCTTCCCACATATTCCAGAGTTCAGGATATTCTGCCTTTATTATTTCAAAAGTTGCAAGATCGCTTGAAGGGCACATGAAACATCCGATTCTGTCTATTCTCCTCTCATAAAGAATGTTATATGGTGCATTTTCCCTGAACAGATACAGAAACACATGTAGTGCTGTCCAGTGCTGAATCGGTGCTGCTGATAACTGGACTCCTACCTTAAAATTTCTCCAGACTCTCGGACTTTTCATTCTTGCAAGAGATTCATATTTTCTCTGGCCGATAAATGATAAACATTCTCCCCATCTCTCCTCAATTATTTTTTTAACAGGCATAAGTTTGCAGACGCTGCAGCACCATCTGGCATCAATTGCAGGAGGTCCTTCCACTTCAAATGTTTCCCAGAATGTTTCTCCTGCCCCTGTTTTTATTATCTCAAGTCCGTATTTTTCAACTACATCTTCAATATTTTTATAAGTCTCCGGAAACTCAAGTTCTGTATCAGAGAATAAAACAGGCACATTACCAACCGCTTTTAAAACAACAAGAAGAGTTGCCAGACTATCCTTTCCACCGGAATATGAAACATTATACGGAAGATCAGGATTTTTGCTGATAACTGATTTCACAAATCTGATTGCTTCTGCCTCGACATTATCAAGAATTATTTTATTGGATTCTATTGCATCATCCCATGATGACTCTCCTTTAACGCAAATTCCCGGTTTAGGTTTCCTTGTCCTTACAATCGATCCTCTTTCCATTTTTCTGGCAGTGACTGCATCTTCACGTGCACGCCCAACAGCTATACATTCTCCGTTTTTTGTGAGAATAAAGACTTCATCGCCTGCTTTTACACTGTCTTCAATTTCTATTAGTCCGGGTGCAAGAAGGCTTGAACCCTGTTTAATAGATTCTATTGCTCCATCATGTGCTATAACGTACTTTTTTAGAGGTTTAGAGTATTTTGCAGCATGAATACGTGGTAATAATTCCCATTTTTTTTCTTCAGGGTGATATCTGTAGGCACATGCAACAGCGCCACCCATTATTACCTCTTCCATGCGATCCTTATCCGGAATTTTGTTTAAAATTACCACATGATCTTCAGGAATCAGTTTTTGTCCAAACTGTTCTTCGTAAAGATTATTTATGTGATCAATATCGGCTTTAAAGGCAGGCCTGATATCTCCGGGAGGAGTTATTGAAACACTTCTTGTGTCACTACCACAGGAACATTTTTTTCCGAGGACGGGGGTGTGACATTCATCACACCAGTTGAGAACTAATTTTCCGAGAAAAGCCCTTGACATTTGTTGATAAATATTAGAATATAATTTAATAAATAGATGTTAGATTTACACATCTGAATACTCCATACAGTATTTTTTGTGATTTAATTATTGACGATCCCAGATACAATATTCTGAGTTTTACATGTATTTTTTTTATTACTGATATTAAGGCCTATATAATGAAAAGATCATATGGATAATAAATGTTTGAACGTGTCAAAAAAGGATGGATTCTTTTTAAAGAAACTTTTGGAATATTAAAGCGTGAAAAAAGTCTTTTATTGTTTCCGGTTCTTTCAGGAATTACAATTCTTCTGGTCCTTGGTCTTTTATTCTTCCCTGTTCTGTTTATCTTCAGTCTCGAAGGATTTAATCCGGATTCGATGGGAATTTCGGGATGGGTTATCTGGATTGGATTATTATTTGTCATATTCCTTTTGATGAATTTTATATCGTCATTTTTTAAGGCAGGGATTGTATCCAATGCAACATCTGTAATTGAGGGCAGAGATCCTTCTTTTATGGATGGAATTCTGACAGCAGTTTCAGTAATTAAAGCAATATTTGTGTGGTCAGTAATCGCTGCTACAATTGGAGTTATTTTGCAGCTGATAAGAAATCAGGATAATGGAATCGGACGTCTTATTGGAGAATTAATTGCAGGTATTGCCGGTGCAGTATGGGAACTTATAACATTCTTTGTAATTCCTGTTATGATCTTTGAGAAAAAAAGTGCATTTCCTTCAATAAAAAAGTCCTGGTCTCTTTTTAAGAAGACATGGGGTGAGACTGTTGTTGCCGGTTTTTCATTTTTAGTTGTATACATTCCGTTTTTTATTCTTTTTATCGGTACAATTCTTTCACTTTTTTCAGGAAATCTGAAACTGACAATGTCAATAGGGGCCGTTACAATCATTGTTATGGTGATAACTGTTGTTTTAGTATCAGCTCTTCAGGGAATTCTTGTGGCACTTTTATACCACTATGCAAAGACCGGTAAGATTTCTTCGATGACAGACAGTGATTTAATCTCAAATGCGTTTGTAGAAAAGAAAACAAAGATTTCTTCTGGACAAATTAATTCAGGAGGACAAATTTAATTTTTTTAAAGTAAAAAAACCAATTTTTTTTTAATTTTTATTTTATAAACAAAGTTATTTTTTATTTTTTTTTCTAGACCTTTCAAAAGGGTTAAGATAATTTATCAATCATTAATAATCGTGATAAATCTATATTTTTTGAAGTGGTGAAATTCAAAAAATTAGAGATTAAATTCGTATTAGCCTGTATGAGAGTTATATGAGAGGTTTTTCTCTCTGCGGCATGAAGAGAGTGATATATGTGTTACCAATTGTTCTGACAGCAGTATGTGCATTTTTGGTTTATCTCCTGCTGACTCTTGGTTCGGGGACAGAAGTCTTTGGACAATGGTCAGTCTATGAGATATATGCCGGTATTATTGTAGCATCGGTTGTCGGTGTTATTTCAGGAAAATTTTTTGTAAAAAAGGAAAGTCTAAGGATGTTAAATCCAGTCCGGTGGCTGATTCTGTTTTTTTACATAGTTGTGCCTTTTTTCCTTGAGATGACCCGGGCAAATTTTGATGTTGCATACCGGGTTATTACAGGAAAAATCCGGCCCGGTATCGTAAGAATATCCCCCGGACTAAAGACAGATCTTGGAATTTTGCTTCTTGCAAATTCAATTACCCTGACTCCGGGAACTCTTACTGTAGATGTGGATGAAAAAACCGGTGATCTTTTTATTCATGTTCTAAATGTAAAAGAAGGGCTTGAGAATAAGAAAATAGCAGATGAAAATGAAGTATTTTCTCTTTTTAACCTTAAAAAATGGGTCAGGAGGATTGCTGAATGATTGATGTATGGATGATTGTCACAGTAATTTTGTCTTTCATGATTCTTGTTGCAATGTTAAGGCTCTTTTTAGGTCCTGATCTATCTGACAGGGTAGTTGCATTTGACACAATCAATACACTGACTGTTGCACTGATGATCATGCTCAGTGTGGCATTTAGTGAATTCTTCTTTGTCGAAATTGCAATAGTCTATGCAATATTATCATTTGTGGGAACACTTTTTATTGCAAAATATATCGGGGGAGAGTTGTAGGATGATATCTGACACAATAATTTTAATATTTCTGGCAATTGGTGTTCTATTCAATGCACTTGGAGTCATCGGAATTTTAAGATTTCCTGATACTTATACAAGATTGCATGCTGAGACTAAAATGACAACATTTGGAACGATATTTCTGTGTTTTGCGGTTTTTGTATACTGTATCATAAACTTCCTGTCATCAGGAGACAGCCAGTTTACAGATCTTTTGATAAACACTGGAATTGTTCTTGTTGCACTCTGTTTTACAAATGCAACAGGTTCGCACGCAATCGCCCGTGCGGCTTACAAATCCGGACAAAAACCCAAAGAAGCTGTCGTTGACAGATTAGCGGAGGTTTTGAAATAATGGATCTGTTATTGATAATTCAGGTTATTATTCTTGCAGGACTTTTGATATCAGCCGGTCTGATCTTTTATTTTAAGGATCTGGTTTCTGCTGCTATCGCATTTGGTGTGTTCAGTTTTCTGCTCTCTCTTGAGTTTTATATTCTTCAGGCACCTGATGTTGCAATTGCTGAGGCTGCGATTGGTGCAGGACTTACAACTGCGATATTTTTGGTTGCAATAAAAGGGACAAAAAAATCCGGTGAAAAACTTGTGGAGGCTGAGAAATGAATTCAAAAAAGTATATTTCTGCAATAATAATCGTAGTTCTAACCACGTTTTTTTTGCTTGCCACAACAGGTCTTGAATATGGGAATCCAGAAAATACGCAGATGGACAGTTATATGACAGATAACGGCCAGCAGATGGCTGCTGTAAACAATATTGTATCTGGTGTTGTTTTTGATTTCCGTGGTTTTGATACACTCGGTGAGGCAACTGTTCTTTTTGTTGCCGTACTTGGAGTATCACTGATGTTTCGAAAGAGAAAACAGGAGGAAGACTATGAATATGAGTAAAATCGTCCAAACAACAGCCAATGTTATGCTTCCTTTCATCCTGGTATTCGGTTTTTATATTGTAATTCACGGTCATCTCACTCCCGGAGGAGGTTTTCAGGGAGGTGCTGTAATAGCAACAGGAATTGTACTAATGTTTGCTGCCAACAGGTATGACGAGATAAAAAAGAAATTTACAACATCTGCCTTGAAAAATACTGAAAGCCTGGGGCTTTTGCTCTTTATTATTACAGGCCTTCTTGCTCTTACTGTTGGTGCAACATTTTTCTATAACTGGCTTGCAAACGGGGGTTTTATCTTTGGTGATGCTGTTGCATACGGTCCAAATCCCGGTTTTCTCAATACTGCAGGAACAATTCCTGTTATGAATATCGCTGTTGGAATTGAGGTTATGGGGGCGATGGGAATTATCATTCTTTATATGCTCTCGGGGATTTCAACGGAGGAAACCTGATATGATCTACAATCTGCCTTACATTGCGGCCGGACTGATAGTTATTATCGGAATCATAATAATGGTTGCAAAAAAGAACCTCATAAAAATCGTAATGGGTCTTGCTCTTGTAGAATCAGGTATCAATCTGTTTCTGGTTGCAACAGGTTATATCGAAGGAGGAATAGCACCCATATTTACAAATGCGGGTCCTGAAAAAATGGTTCTTCCGACTGTTCAGGCAATGACACTTACAAATATCGTAATCGGTATTGCGACAACTGCAATGCTTCTTTCTTTTATTATGGTAATTTATAAAAAATACAATACAGCTGATGTTACCGAAGTCGGGAGGCTTAAAGGATGATTACTGAATGGATTGTCCAGAATGCTCCTGCACTTCTGCTTGCAGTTCCAATGTTTGGTGCATTTGCAACTCCTGTTTTTGGACGAATAGGAGAATCTGCAAGGAATGGCTGGGTTCTTTTAATCAGCTTATTAACTTTAATTATTGCCGGAATACTTACAAATGAAGTATTGACATCAGGAACTGTTGTATATACATTCGGTGCTTCGTCTCCCGCAATGACTGTTCCTGCTGACTCCGGCGGAATTCCGTTTAGGATTATCTTTACTGTTGATGCGATGTCTGTTTTCATGGCAATATCAGCAGCTGTTGTCGGATTTGCTATTACCCTTTATTCGATTGTTGCATCCGCAAAGATGTCAGGAAAAGACTCTTTCTTTGCACTGATTCTTTTGATGCAGGTCGGAATTTTAGGTATGGTTTGCACAGGAGATATGTTCAACTTCTTTGTATTCCTTGAGATTAATTCGCTTGCAGGAGCGGCACTTGTTGCTTCAAGGGTTGATAAGGGGGTTGCAGTTGAAGCAGGTCTTAAATATGCAGTTCTCTCAACTCTCGGAGGCCTCCTGGTTCTTTTTGCAGTAGGTCTCTTCTACGGACAGTATGATGCATTAAACATCGCGGTTATTGCTCAGAATATGCAGTTTGGAATGCTTGATAAGATTGCCCTCGTTCTTCTTGTGGCGGCACTTGCAATGAAGGCAGGTGCAGTTCCCATGCATTTCTGGACACCTGATGCATACTCGATGGCACCTTCTGCAGTTACTGCATTTCTGGTAGTCGCAAGTCAGGCCAGTCTGTATGGTCTTTTCAGGGTTTTGTTCACATTATATAATTTAACACTTGATTACGTCACAATGGGCTGGATAATTATAATCTTAGGTGTTCTTTCCATGTTTATAGGCGTTACAATGGCAATTCCCCAGAAAGATATCAAACGTCTGATGTCCTATCATGCGGTATCACAGACCGGATATATGCTTCTTGGTGTCGGTGTCGGACTTGCAGTACTTGGCGATGCGGCCATGATGGATGCATTCGGAATGACTGCAATGGAAGGTGGAATTTTCCATATAATCAACCATGCAATGTACAAGGGTCTTTTATTTTTGACAGCAGGTGCAATATTTTATCAGGCAGGAACAAGGAATCTGAATAAACTTGGCGGTCTTGGTCACGATATGAAATGGACGATGGTCTTTTTTGTAATCGGTGCTCTTGCAATTGCAGGAATCCCTCCCTTTAACGGCTTTGCATCCAAGCTCATGATCTATGAATCTGTGTTCATGTTCAGTCCGGCTTTGTCCATAATTGCAATGGTAGTCTCCATTTTAACACTGGCCTCCTTTGTTAAGGTATTCCATTCTGTTTTTATGGGCCCTAAACTTCCTGAGTATGAAAATGTCAGGGAAGTTCCGCAGGTTATGCTTATTGGAATGGGAATCCTGGCATTTCTGGTAATCCTTTTTGGAGTATTTCCGCAGCAGGTTGTGGATATTCTTATATCCCCTGCTGCAACGGCTCTTGTTGATCAGAGTGGATATATCAGTGCGGTTTTGGGAGGTGTCTGAAATGGCTTTTATTGAGACGTTATCCACAGGATATGGCAACTGGAATCCATTATTCTGGATTTTTGCGTTTGCAATAACATTGATTTTCGGATGGATAATCTGGAGGCGTGGTGAATCCTCATACAAGAAGGGTACAGAACAGGTAAAACCATATCTTTCCGGAAATCCCGAACCTGAAAAAGGCGATGTACATATCCGTGCCGGAAATATGTACTGGGGTTTTACAGAGGGATTAAAGGGATATTATGACATTTTAATTCCACTACATACAGGAATTTTAACTGATTACATCCTTTGGTTTTTGGGGGTTATGGCAGTAATGCTTGTTATAGTGGCAGGGGTGCTCTGATATGAAAATTTCAGATTCATTTAAGCGATCTTTATGGGTTTTTCATTTTAACTCTGGTTCCTGCAACGGATGCGATATTGAAATTGTCGGGACTCTCATGCCAAGATATGATCCTGAGAGGTTTGGAATAAAACTTGTAGGTTCTCCAAGACATGCGGATGTTTTACTGGTCACAGGGCCTGTTGTTCATGCAATGGCTGAAAGACTCAGACGTGTTTATGAGCAGATGCCGGAACCAAAGGTTGTCATCAGTGTTGGAACATGCAGTCAGTCAGGCGGAGTTTTTTTTGATTCATACAATCTTGACGGACCTGTGAGTGATATAATTCCTGTAGATATTTATATTCCGGGGTGCGGCCCGAGACCTGAGGCAATAATTGACGGGGTTGTAAAGGCAATTGCAAAACTTGAACGGCTTAAAAAAGGTGAAAAACATGAGTGAAGAAAAGAGAGTTCCTATGACAGCAAAGGCAATTTCCGACCATTTTTCAGGGAAATTTGCACAAAATATAATAAAGTCAGAAGTCAGGGAATGGAAAGAGGGAATAAAAAATACTCCTGTAAATTCAGTATGGTTAACAATTGAACTTTCTGCTCTTCATGATGCAATTGAAGAACTGATATTAATTGATTATCCTCATTTTGGCGTTATATCTGCGGTTGATGAAGGCGAGACAGTCTCCCTTTTGTATCACATGTATGTATTTTACGGCCTTGGCGGAAAAGAGGTCGAGGTTACAATTGAGGTGGGATTACCCAAATCAAATCTGATTGTTCCTACAATATCTGATCTAATCCCCGGGGCGGCATATTCTGAGAGAGAAAAAATTGAGATGATGGGAGTTGATGTGAAAGATATACCTGACAGAAGGGGTTTGTTTTTGCCTGAGGATTTCCCTAAAGGAGTTTATCCGTGGAGAAAGGATGAGACCGGAATAAAAGATTCAATGATAAAGAATCTATGGGCAGTAGGCCGGCCTGAAGAAAGGCCAAATCCGATTGTCAAGCCAAAACCGGAAAAGAAAAAGAAGGAATCTGCAAAGGAAAGCGGCAAAGATGATGCTGCAAAAGACACTACAGATTCAGATAACAGCAGCAAAGAGTCAGGCATTGTTTCTGAAGGTACAACCGGAGGTGAGGATTAGGTGGATTCTCCTAAAAAGAAGGCATCATACAATATTCCTATTGGGCCTATTCACCCCGCATTAAAAGAACCGATTCTTTTTACATTCAAAATGAACGGTGAGGTAATTGAGGGTGTGGATTTTGCACCGGGAAAAGCCCACCGCGGTATTGAATGGATGGGTATGAGAAGAAATCCTGTTCAGATTGTTCATTTAACCGATCGCATCTGTGGCATCTGTGGTGTTACCCATACATTTACATTTTCACGTGCTGTTGAGCAGATTGTTGGTATTGATGTTCCACTAAGAGCACAGTACATCAGGACAATAATGGCTGAATTTGAGCGTATCCAGTCGCATCTTTTGTGGGCAGGAGTGGCCGCCCACGAACTTGGTTTTGACACTCTTTTCAACCTTGCATGGAGAGTTCGAGAGGAGTCTCTTGATGTTATAGAATATATCACAGGAAACAGGATTAATTATGGAATTATACAGGTCGGTGGTGTCAGAAGAGACATAACATCCGGACAGATTCCAAGGATTAATGAGGCTCTTTCATATTACGAAAGTCTTGTTGACAAAATGGTAAAACTGTTCCTTGAAGATAAGACAATTAAGATGAGATGCAAGGATTGTGGTGTGCTGTCCAAAAAGGATGCCCTGGAGCTTTGTACAGTAGGCCCTACAGCACGTGCATCAGGTCTTAAGACCGATGTCAGGGTTGATTCCCCTTATGCGGCTTATGGTGATATTGACTTTGAGATGGTTCTTCCGGATATTTATTCCAATGAGATCAATGGTGATGTTTACGACAGAATTGTCACAAGACTGTTTGAAATTCCACAGTCTGTTTCTATTATAAGGCAGTGTCTTGCAGGTATGCCTGAAGGAGACATCCTGTGGGAGGAAAAGATGCCAAAGCTTCTCTCTGCCTGTAAAAAAGCTGAAGGTGAAGCGGTCGGCAGGGTTGAGGCCCCGCGTGGAGAATGCATACATTATGTTGGGATGAAAAAATCCGATGCACCTTATTCCTGGAAGGTTAAGGCTTCCACTTACTCAAATCAGCTTGCCTGGCTTGAAATTCTTAAGGGTGAACAGATAGCAGATATTCCTATTATAATTGCATCAATTGATCCATGCATGTCATGCACAGACCGGGTATCACTGATAAACAGTACAAAGGATACAATGACAAAAGAGGAGCTTCACCGGCTTTCTGTTGAGAAGACAAGGAGGATGATGCAATGAGTATTCTTACCTTTTCACTTCAGATATTTTTAGAGATTGTTTTCATTGCCCTATTTGGCATTGTTGTCGGTCTTGTTCTTTTAGGCATTGACAGAAAATTTGCGGCACATATGCAGGCCCGTGTAGGACCTCCTTTGAGGCAGCCTTTTTTAGATGTTTTAAAACTGATGTGTAAAGAAAACATTGTTCCTGAAAATGCAATAAGGTCAATATTTAATGCCGCACCTGTAATTGCATTTGCGTCAGCTGTTACAGTACTTCTGTATATTCCTCTGGGAAGTATAGCGCCGGTATTCGGTGGTTACGGTGACATAATTCTTGTTATGTACCTTCTCACAGTTCCGGCACTTGCGATGGTTGCAGGGGGTTTTGCATCAGGTTCACCTTATGCATCCATAGGCTCACAGCGTGAGATGGTAACGATGATAGCTTACGAGTTTCCACTCGCAATTGCAATTGTAGCGGTTGCATGGAGACTTTCAGTTGCGGGAGTTTCAGATCCCTTTTCTCTTTCAGTAATATCCGGAATTTTCTCAGAAGTTACTATCTGGAGTGTAATGGGACCTCTTGGTATTCTGGGATGTATTCTTCTTCTTGTGGTCATAGCGTGGGTAACTCCGGCTGAGCTTTCACGTGTGCCATGTGATACTCCCGAGGCTGAAACTGAACTTTGCGGAGGTCTTATAGTTGAATATTCCGGAAGAAATCTTGCTTTGTTTTACCTTGCAGGAGCTGTAAAAACAGTATGTATGCTTGCACTTTCTGTGGCTATATTTCTGCCATGGAATCTTTCATGGTTTTTGTCTATGCCGACAGAGATTTCTTTCGCAGCAGATCTTTTATTTTTTGCCTTAAAAATGACACTTGTTCTTTTCCTTTCTGTAAGTCTTATAAGAGTCAGTATGGCCCGTTTTAGAATCAACCATGTTGTAACAGTATACTGGGGTTATATTGCTGCAATAGGACTTTTGGGATTGATTCTGATTATGGCTGATGTATTAACCGGAGGAGGTGTTGTAGCATGAGTTTTCTTCCAACAATCGGAGAAGTTTTAAGGCAGGTATTAAAAAAACCTGCAACAAATCTTTTCCCTGCAAAATATCTCCCGCATTCGGTTACAGATTTTCTCTCTGATGTGAATGAGGGGAAAGCAGTCATAAATCCTACAATTGCAACTCCGGATAATTATCGCGGAAAAATTGTCTATGACAGGGACAAATGTATCGGGTGTAAAATATGTATTCGCGTATGTCCTGCAAATGCAATAGAATTTATAAAAGAGACAAAAACTGTGCGGATTTATGTGACACAGTGTATTTTCTGTTCGCAGTGTAATGATGTATGTCCGGTAAACTGTCTTCATATGAGTGATGAATTTACACTTGCAACTGAGAACAGGTATTCTGAAAATTTAATTGTAGAATGAAAAATAAAAAAATCTTTTTTTTTAAAATCTAAAGCCTGCAATTATTGCAATAATTGATAGAATGAACAGAATTGCCAGTATTATTCCTGTGATAGTGAATAATGATGATTTGGTGCTTTCTTTGGAATTTGTATTTTTTTCATAATTGAGTGCTTCTTCAAATTCATTATTTAAACTTTCTTCATGTTCTATAACAAGCGCACCCTGATAACCACAGTTTTTGCATTTATAGGCATTTCCGGTGTATCCTCCGGTTACCAGATAAATGTCAGGTGAATCACAAACAGGGCAATGCAGACGGGTATTTTTTCTTTTTTCTTTATTCATCATCTTTTGCACCTAATTTTGGAATAGATATAATATCAGATTTAATCATCTTTATGAGATTTTTGGCACCGGAGATTATATCTTCACTTATAATATCTCCAAATTTTGTTGTTTCCGGCTGTATTCCAATTAAAATTATTTCTCCGGCATCACCTTTAATAAAATCTATAATCTTTGCAAGGTCCATCTGGTGCGTGTCAAATCCTGCAAGTCCAATTTTTTCATGCGGTATTATTCTGAACTCTCCTGGTTTAAGATTCATTTCAGCGGCGTCTGTAATTAAAAGAATCTCCGGATTTTCTCTTCTTATTACTCCTGTGAAATTTTCAGGCACTGTTCCGCAGTTATATACTTTCCAACCCGGATGTGAGAAATTTTCTGCAATATATATTCCAACACCGTCATCAGATCTCAGGGTGTTGCCGACACCAAGAAGAATATTCATCTGTAATAAAGATAGAACTCCTGTAAATAAAATAAGGTGATATGAGAGTTTGCTCCCAATATTAAACATCCGAATTATTGTTTTGATGGCAGTTGCAGTCTTTGTAATTTTTTCAGGATGCATTGATGGTATATTTGATTCTCCTTCATCCGAATATCCGGGAATTGTTGGTAATTCGGAATCAGGAGATTATGCAATCATAACCCATAGTTTTCTCTTTGAGGATAATGAAATAGAACTTATAATTCCGATTGATAAAGGTGTATATAGAGCAGCATATGACTCGGATAAGTCGGCATATCTTAAAGAAGACGACCTGAAGTCGAATAACTGGTCATCTGATTATTACAGATCATTCATTTCTGATCCTTCTCTGGATTTATTTTATGAATCAATTTTAGGCGAATTTCGGATAATAAAAAATGATTTATCACTTGATTCTGACAGATATGCAGAGCTTATATTAGCTTATGTTCAGTCAATTCCTTATAAGACAGACTATATCAGAACAGAGCCAAAATTTGCGATAGAGACGGTATATGAAAATTCCGGCGACTGTGATGATAAAAGTCTTCTTGCAGCGGCACTTCTGTCACATGAAGGTTATGATATTGTTCTCTTTGAATTTGAAAAAGAAGAACATATGGCAGTCGGGATAAAAAGTTCCGGCTGTTTTTTTAAGAACACAGGTTATTCTTATGTGGAGGTCACAGGACCAAATTATCCGGGATGGCCTTTGATAGAAGTTAACGAAGATCAGCTGATTAAATCAGAACCTTATTTAATTTCTATAGACGGGGGGGGAAAAATATATAACAGCTGTAATGATGTTTTATCAATCTATAATGCCATGACTGACTCTGAAGAAAAAGCAAAAGATCTTGAGAGTGATATTTCTAATAAAAATAGTGAACTGGAAAGGCTCTATAGCGAACTGGCTTCTTTCTCAGGCAGAATGGATCAATTAAAAAATAATGGTGATATTTCCGAGTATAACAGACTTGTACCTGAATACAATTCAAAAATTTCAGAATATAATTTAAAAAATAAATCCCTGGAATCATTGACCGATCGATATAATAGTTATGTTGGCATTTATAATTACATCATTGAACACAGATATGACCGAAAAGGTGTCTATGAATATATCACTCAAAATCCGGTGAACTGATTAATTTCTATAGAATATTTATTTTTATAGAATTCTATTGGTTAAACTTTTTTTGAATATATATAATGAAAATGTTTTGAATTAGTAAAGTTTAGAATCATGTTCATTTTTTTTATTAGATTCATATTCATATATATTTCCATTTAATTTAACCGTAGCAAATCCTGATTCTACAAGTTTGTCTAAATATCTATGAATAACGCCTCTGGATGGATTTAAACCTCTTTTGTTTAATTCAATAAGGCTACTTGTAATTGTTACAGGATGATTGAAATTATAAAAGTGTTTAATAATGACATCTTTTATTTCCGGAGGAAAAGATTGCCCTTTTGAATTATCAGCAATATCTGATGCTTTTTTAAACGAATTCATTTTTCTTACAGATTATTATTTCAAATGTTTGAATTTTTAGTTGAAGAGTTGTTGAGCATCTTCAAATTAGTTATATGATTAATCTCTATTTTGTATCATTCAATTAATTCAATCTTGTCATTTTCCGGCATGTGTTAATATATGCCTGAGTTCAGGCAAAATGATTTCATTCATTGCAAGTTTGACAGCACCTGTTGAACCGGGAATGCAGAAGATAACTTTTTTGTTTATTATCCCCGCTACTGCCCGTGATAATAATGCACGTGTTCCAATGTCTTCATAACTTTTAAGTCTGAATAATTCCCCAAAACCGTCTATTTTTTTTTCAAGAACTGGTGTTATTGCCTCAATTGTGCAATCATCATGTGTAAGGCCTGTTCCGCCGTTTAGAATTATGCAGTTGCAGTTTAAAAGGGCCTCTTTGCATGCATCTTTAATGTTTTCTTTTAAATCAGGAACTATCTTGTAATATCCAACAGGATATTTGTTTTCCATAAATATTTTAATTATTTCTTTACCGCTGGCATCATTTTTTTCATTTCTCGTTGTAGAAACAGTAATTACAGCAGCTGTAATCTCAATATCTTTTACGTGACTGGGATCCATTGTATATTTATTTGCCCAATTACCAAAAAAATATTCGATTAAAAAAAATTATAGCCTGAACATTTTATGGGATATAAATTATAAATCCATTTTATATCCTGCAAAATAAAAATTTAAAATATTAATTATTAATAATTAAATATCTGTTAAACATATAGGAAAATAATATGAAGTATTCAATTGGTTTTTTTTTAATTATCGGACTTCTTGTTTTATCGGTTATGATGGCAGGCTGTGCAAGAATGCCTGAAGAAACGACCGAGATCTCTTATTCAGAAGAAGTTGTATCTGATATAAATACTCCTGTTCCCACAGAGGTGATAGTAACTTTTTCAACTCCTGTTCCGACAGAAACGCCCGATTCAAGACCAACATTCACTATACCTCCTCCAGACACAAATCCTGAAGACAGTTATTCAGTTGTATATCAGGAAACAGTAACATACAATTACAACATAATACCCTTTGACTATGCTCTAGATTATCCTCCGATGGTATTCTGTTATTCTGCCACAGTTCCGACTGTTTCTGGTACAAAAGAAGGAACCAGCCAGTTTGGAAGCAAAGATGATTATTCAGTTAATTATGTAATTCCCAATCCACTTGCTTATTATAAGATAACAATATTTGATAAAGAAACAAATGGAATAATTTACACCCACGAACTCCCTCGGTTTAGTAAGGAGTCGGTTAAGGGAAATTTTAAGATTTATGAAAGCGGGAATTATCATATAGAGATTACAGGAAATCTTGCAACTGTTAATACAATAATAAAAGTTCCTTCTGAGAATCTTGAAGATGAAGAATAAATAATTAATAATGATAAATTTAATTTCAATTTTTCAAAACAATTTGGGCACCTATATATGCAAGTAACTCCAATTTAGTTAGGCACAGGATGATTGTTCTAATCTTCTGTTGTTTTAAGGTCCCGATAGGGTAGAGGACATCCTAGAAGCTTGCGGAGCTTTTGACCCGGGTTCAAATCCCGGTCGGGGCGTATTTTTTACGCAAATATTTTTAGTTATTTATTTTTTCATAATCATTATAAAAAAATGAATTCTGTCAATTTTTAAGATCAGTTAGAACAACTTTTTTTTTATTGAAATCTAAAAAATTAATGCATAAAATGAAAGCAAACACATTTTTGAAAAAAGGTTGCCGCACCAATTTTTATACTCAAAAATAAAGCCCATATTATGAGTTTTTCCATCAGGACTTAGTCAAAAACATGCGCAAAAAAACAGGGAAATATATTCAGATATTCAAATATATTTGATTCTAACATTTTTTACTACAGGATATAGTATTCAATAATAATTAAATCATATATTTCTATAAATTTGTGTAGGGTAAGAATGAATAAAAAAAGTTTAAAATGTCATTTTTTGATTTAAACTAATTTTAATTTGAAAATAAAAATATTAATAAACTCTTTGAATCCTTTTTTCTCTTAATTTTATTAAATATCAACTTAATTAAAATTTTATGCCAAATTTTAGTTTATACAATCATTAAACTTTTAATAAAATATATATTTAAAAATATTTTTTGCGATATTAAAAAACTTTTTACCTGTAGGATGAATTATTATTTTGATAAATTATTAAAAAACCTTCAAAAAAATATCGTTTGAAAATTGGATTCTAATTTCATATGCAACTTTTCCAAAAAAATTCATAGTCCTTAGAAAAAATAACATGAAAACAGGATGAAGAATATCAGGTCCTCTTTAAAGACCTCATCGATATGTAGCAGAAGGTAGAAGGAAGTGACAGAAATGAAAACTGACGGGCGCAGCATTAAGGTGCATCATATTAGTTCAAAGAGAAAAGAACTGCTCCAGAATATTGCTAAAGAACACGGGACACCTGTATTTGTCATTGATCATGAGCAGATAAGACAAAATTATAGGGAATTTGAAGAACGTATGCCTGACGTTCAGATATATTATGCAGTAAAAGCCAATTCAAATCCTGAAATAATAAAAACCCTTTATGAGATGGGTTCCGGTTTTGATGTTGCATCAATGCCTGAATTTATGCTTGTTTATGAAAATATCAAACATCTGTCTGAAAAAGAGCAGCTGAAATGGATATATGATAAAATAATATATGCAAATACCATCAAACCGGCAGAAACACTTCAGGCTCTTGATCATTATCAGCCGCTTGTAACCTTTGATAATATTGAAGAATTAAAAAAGATCAAAAAATATGCTCCTCATGCCGGATTGGTTCTTCGTATAAAGGTTCCAAATACAGGTTCTATGGTTGAACTCTCTTCAAAATTCGGAGTGGATCCCGGTGAGGCCGCTGATCTTATTGTTAATGCATTTGATATTGGCCTCACTGTTGAAGGCCTGAGTTTTCATGTAGGTAGTCAGTGTACAAATTTTGAAAATTATATACAGGCACTTGAATTGTCTTCAAATATTATAGCAGAAGTTGAATCCCGTACAGGAAAGATAATAAAACTCCTCGATATTGGAGGAGGGTTTCCTGTGAAATATCATCCTGGAGTGAAATCAATACGGACACTTGCAAACCAGCTAAATGGTGAAATGGAACGCCTATTTCCGGGGAAGATTCAGATTATGGCAGAACCGGGAAGATTCCTTGTGGCAAATGCCTGCTCACTTGTTTCAAAAGTAATTGGCAAGGCATTTAGGGATGGAAAATCCTGTTATTACATAAATGATGGTGTATACCATTCTTATTCGGGACAGGTTTTTGATCATTGTACATATCCTGTTCTTTCATTTAAGGATGGCGAACCGCAGATTTCCGCAGTTTTTGGACCGACCTGTGATGCATTTGATACAATTACATTATCAGCAGAACTACCAGAACTTGAAATAGATGATCTTGTATATTCCGAAAATATCGGAGCATACTCCCATGCATCTTCTACATATTTTAACGGTTTTCCTCCGGCTAAAGTGGTTCATATAAACAGATAACTATTTTTAAAAATTGTAATATAATATAAAAAATTGTTGAAAAATTTAAATGGGTACCATATAATATTTTTTTCAAATTCCTTTCAGATCCACTTTTTGCGTCTGAAATAATATAACATACATAATGAGACTAAAATCATTATCAGAATTGTAACAGGATAACCATAATACCAGTTCAGTTCGGGCATATAACTAAAATTCATTCCATAAATGCCGGCAATAAATGTGAGAGGTATGAAAATGGTTGCTATAATTGTAAGTACTTTCATCACTTCGTTCATCCGGTTACTGAGGCTTGAAAGATATATGTCCCGCATTCCTGAAATCATATCTCTATATGTTTCAACTGTGTCAATTATCTGAATCAAATGATCTGTTACATCATTTATGTAAATGTGGGTTGTTTCATTAATTATATTAGAATTGCTCCTTCTTATCCCAAAGGTGAGATCACGCATTGGCCAGATGATCTTTCTCAAAATAATTATCTGTCTTTTAAGAGAATATATCGAGTCCATTACCTGTGGGTTGGGATTTTCAATAATTAGATCTTCAATATCCTCAATTTTATCTCCCATTAATTCGAGCGTGGAATAATAATCATCAACGACAGTATCAATAAGCATATACATCAGATAGTCCGAACCAAGATTTCTGATCTTACTTTTACTGTCTTTAATCCTCTTCTTTACATTTTCAAAAATAGAAATGTCAGATTCGTTTATGGTAATTACGGTATTTTCTGTAACAATTATGCTTATATGTTCTGACTCAATTTCTGTTTTTAAAAATACGCATTTGAGCGAAACAAAAAGATAATTATCAAATTCTTCAAATTTTGGTCTTATTAATGTATTCAGGATATCTTCCAGAGTCAGAGGATGAATATCAAACGTCTGACCAATTTTTTCAATTAATTCGATATCCAAAAGTCCTTTTATCTCAATCCATCTGATTTTCACGTCGTTTGTAGAAACCTGAATATCCTCTGTTTTTATATTGAAATATTCTTTATATGAGTCATGATTAAATTCAATGCAGTTTACTGATGTTCTGGTGGGACTTTTTTCACTTATGTTGATTAATGTACCCGGTGGCAGACCTGCTTTAGATGATATTTTTGTACTGTGTTTTTTTATGATTACCATAACATTTGATTCCTTTATAATTTGTAAAATCAAAAAAATATATGAATTAAATTATATCCATTTTAATTATTTTGACTCTATGCTCTTAACCTAAATAAATGAAATTGTAAGTCTTGTACGATATATAGATTATAATTTTAAAAAAATTAAACTATTTTGTCTTCTTAAATTGGAAAAAACGAACCAAATATTATTAGTTACATAATGTTACAACTTTTTTTTAGTCTGTTACAAAAAGTAACAATTATGAATCTGAGTGTTGCATAATGTAACATGTCTAAA